>JAHBXR010000001.1:300000-556637 GCA_019636335.1 Pirellulales bacterium | reverse complement strand
GGCAAGTCGCAGCCGGTCGATCCAGAAACGCTGTTTCAAGCGGCATCCCTGTCCAAGCCGGTAACGGCTCTGGCGGTCATGCGATTGGTCGAACAGGGACGGTTAAAGCTCGATACCGACGTCAACGAGTATCTGACCAGTTGGAAACTCCCCGACGATCTCAGAGCAAACGGCCAAAAGGTAACCCTGCGAATGCTCTTGTCGCATACGGCCGGCATTTCGGTGCATGGCTTCATCGGATACCGCGCGGGGGCCAGGCTTCCCAACCTCATCGAGGTGCTCGATGGCAGGTCGCCGGCGAATTCAGCGCCGATTCGTATCGAGAACACGCCGGGCGAAGAGACGAATTACTCGGGCGGAGGAACGACCATCGCGCAGCAGTTGCTCATCGATGTGCAAGGAACGGCATTTCTCAACGTGCTCGCTCAACTGGTGCTCGAACCCTGTTCGATGCAACGGAGCACCTTCGAGCAGCCACTGCCCACGGCGTGGACGGGCAACGCGGCTCAAGCTCATTTGAACGGGCGAGCCGTGCCGGGCGGGTGGTTCGTCTATCCCGAAATGGCCGCAGCCGGTCTCTGGACGACCCCCAGCGATGTGGCGTCCTTTCTGTTGACTTTGTCGCGCGCCCTGGATGGTGAATCGACGGTCGTCGAGCAAGCCACGGTCGAGCAGATGATGACGCCCGTCAAACTGGCGAACGGTCAGCCGGGGCAGTTTGGCGTCGGGCCAGTCGTCCGTGGCGAAGGAGAGGGGCTACATGTGTGGCACAACGGCGGAAACGTGGGTTTTCAGTGCTACGCCGTGCTGTATCCTCGCCTGGGAAAAGGCGCGGTTGTCATGACGAACTCGTCGACCGGAATGCGCTGCGTCGATGAAATCCTCGCGAGCATTGCCGAGAATTACGAGTGGCCGGACGACGACTATCGGTCGCGACAGCGCCGGTCGGCGCAGCTCACGCCCGAGCAACTTGAACCGTTGGTGGGCAACTATGAAATCGAAGGCAACAAGACACCCGTGCAAATCAAGGCACAAGACGGACGCCTGAGCTTCCAGATGTTGCAGCGACCGGCAGAGCAGTTCGTGCCAGCCTCCGAAGTAGCATTCTTTTCGCTCACCTCGGAAAAGGAACTGCGTTTCGAAACAGACGCCGCGGGCAATCGGCAGGGGGTTGTCTCGGCCGACGGCAAAGATTTGTTTCGTATCCTGCGACGCTCCCAGGACTGAAAACGACCTGTCGATGCGATCGAGTGTGCTGGCCCACGCGCCCTGGGTAGATTACCATTGCACCGGGGTTGTGTTATCGCACCAGATGTCGCGCGATTGTAGGGAAGAAATAATGCGGTCTATCGAATGGCGCTCGCTTCGACTTCTATGTGCTTTCTTGCTCGTGCTGCCTGGACTCGTGGGAGTAACGCTCGCGGCCGAACTCAAGACGCAGAACATTGTCTTGATTACCAGCGACGGATTGCGTTGGCAGGAAGTCTTCACCGGCGCCGAGAAGGATCTCATCAACAAACAACATGGTGGCGTGGCGAACGCAAAAGCGATCGAAGAAAAATTCTGGCGCGAAACTCCGGAAGAACGCCGCGAGGCGCTGCTCCCCTTCTTCTGGAAAAAGATCGCTCGCGAAGGTCAGCTCTACGGCAACCTGTCGAAAGGCAGCTCGGCGCAGATCACGAACACCATGAAGTTTTCTTACCCGGGCTACAATGAAATCCTCACCGGCTTTGCCGATCCGCAGATCGATAGCAACGCGAAGCGGCCGAACGAAAACATCACCGTTCTCGAATGGCTGTTCCGCCGACCGGGGTTTAGCGGGAAGGTGGCCGCTTACAGTGCCTGGGACGTTACTCCGTTTATTATAAATCGCGAGCGTTGTGGTTTTCCCGTGATGGGTGGCTGGGAGTCGCTCCCCGAGGCCAGCCCGAATCCGCGTCAGCAGTTACTGAACGAGTTGATTGCGGATACCACGCGGCCCAACGCGGCGGAAGTCATCGATTCGTTTCTCTACCAGGCGGTTCGCGAGCATTTGCTGAGACACAAGCCGCGGGTATTCTTCGTCGGCTTTCTCGAAACGGATGCCTGGGGGCATGCCGGACGTTACGACAATTTGCTGACGTCAGCGCATGCCGTCGATCAGTACATCCAACGGCTATGGGAAACGATGCAGTCGATGGACCAGTATCGCGACAAGACCACCTTCATCATCTCGACCGATCACGGTCGAGGATCGGGGCTAGTGGAGTGGCGGAACCACGGCAAGAACGTTCAGGGGGCCGAGGACATGTGGATAGCATTTCTGGGCCCCGACACGCCTCCCCTCGGCGAGCGGACGAACTGCGAGCGCGTGACGCAAAGCCAGATTGCCGCCACGCTCGCCGCGCTGTTGGGTGAGGATTATCACAGCGCCGTGCCGAGTTCTGGCCCCCCCATCAAAGAGGTGTTGCCTGCCGCGGACTGACCGATGCCGTTTCCGTTTCGCATTGGCTTGAAGTGGTTAGTCTTGTTGTTCGATGGTGAAGGTGGTCTGCGATGAGATTGCATACGATTTTCCTGCGGGCGATGTGCGTACTGGGTTGCGTGCTGGCCTCGACTACTCTGGCTGAGGAATCCGTACAGATCGAGAAGAACATCGCGTACCTGGGCGACGATCGCGCGGAAAAGGCCGATCTGTACCTGCCCCCGGTCATGGTGTCTGGCCGTTTGCGACCGGGGGTCGTGATCATTCATGGAGGTGGCTGGGTCGGTGGCAAACGCGATGCACGCCGCGAGATCAACATCGGGACGACGCTGGCGCAGCACGATTATGTCTGCCTGAGCATCGATTACTTGCTGCAATCGCAGGAACCGGGAGCCGCTAAGATCTGGCCCCAAAATCTGCACGACTGCAAAACTGCCGTACGTTGGCTGCGAGCAAACGCGGCCCGGTATCAGATCGACCCCGCTCACATCGGCGTCATCGGTGGATCGGCGGGCGGTCATCTGGCCGCGATGGTGGGGCTGACGGGCTCGGAGCTGGACCCCGCTGGACCCTATGGCGATCAGTCGACCCGGGTCCAGGCGGTGATCGACCTGTACGGTCCAATGGCGCACACGCAACGCCGGATCGACACTCTCGTCGACCCGGCAAATCCAAAGGTCGAGCAGCTCACGAAGCAGATCACGCCCCTATCGCACATCGATGCCGACGATCCTCCCGTGCTGATCTTGCACGGAACCGCCGACAAGACCGTGGACGTGGAAGATTCCGAGATCTTCGCTGCCGCCCTCGAGCAGGGTGGAGTAACGCACGAGCTGATCATCATTCCCGACGCGCCCCACACGTTCGATTTGCAGCCCAAGCAACGCGACCTCCGACCGGTGGTGCTGGCCTTTTTCGACAAGTATCTGAAGCCCGCCTCGGGCGAGTGAAATCGCACGTCGCGTACGGCTTGCTGATGCAAGGATGGAAAACGTGATGATCGCGCGGTGTTCTTCCGGTGTAAAGAGTTCCACGATTCTCGTGCGTGGGCTGTTTGTGCTCTCTTTGCTGTTGACCACGCTCCTGCCGTCCGTGGTCACGGGGGCAGACGTTACCTGGAAGGCGGGCGTCGCCAAAGCGGTCATCACGCCGGAGAAGCCGGTCTGGCTCGCCGGCTATGGCAGCAAACGTCCGCCCGACGGCAAGCTGCACGATCTTTGGATAAAGGCGTTGGCGCTCCAGGACGATGCCGGCCACAAGGTTGTCCTGGTGACGAGCGACTTCCAAGGGGTGCCCAAGAGCATGAGCGATCGGGTGTTTGCCCAGCTCCGCAAGAAATTTGGACTCGAACGGCGCGACGTCCTGCTCACCTTTTCGCACAATCATTGCGGTCCGCGCCTCGGCGACGATCTGCTCGATTACTATCCGGTCGAAGCAGAACAGGAAGAACTGGTGGCTGAATATACGGCACAGATGGTCGAGCGCATGGTGGCCATGGTGGGCGAGGCCTTGGGCAAGCTCGCGCCGGCCACGCTACAGACCGGTAAAGGCAGGGCAACGTTCGCCATCAATCGGCGCAACAATCCTGAAGCGGACGTGCCCGGCCTGCTCGCCTCTGGTAAGCCTTTGACGGGCCCGGTCGATCATGATGTTCCCGTGTTGACCGTGACGCGGCCGAATGGCCAACTCGAGGCGATTCTCTTCGGGTATGCCTGCCATCCGACGACGCTCAGTTTCTTCACCTGGTGTGGCGATTATCCCGGCTTTGCGCAAATCGAGTTGGAAGAGAAGTATCCCGGCGCGATGGCGATGTTCGTGAATACGTGCGGCGGCGATCAAAATCCCTTGCCGCGCCGTCGGGTCGAGTTATGCGAACGCTACGGTCAGCAACTCGCCGCGGCTGTTGCCGAAGCCTTGGAGCGACCGCTCGAGCCGGTGTCGTCCGGGCTGCGCACCGCGTTCGCCTATGTCGAGCTTCCTTACCTGAAAGTCATGTCGCGCGATGAGTTGTTTGCCGCCCGGCAAGAAGACAATGCCATTCGCGCGCGCTGGGCCGCGCGGATGCTCGAAAAGCTGGAACGGGGAGAGACATTTCCCGAATCGTACCCCTATCCCTTGCATGCCTGGCGGTTGGGAAACGAAATGCTTGTGATCGGCATGGGGGCAGAGACGGTGGTCGACTACGCGTTGCGGTTCAAGCGGGAGTTCGGCCCCGGCACCTGGGTCTGCGGCTATTGCGACGACATGATCGCGTACATCCCGTCGCGGCGCGTCTGGGAAGAAGGGGGCTACGAAGGAGGATCAAACCTCTACGAATACGGACGCCCTGCCCTCAGATGGTCCGGCGAAGTCGAAGATCGCATCGCCGAAACGGTGCATCGCCTGGTGCAGCAAGTAACCGATTGACCAACGAGCAAGAAACACACTTGACACTCTGGGCCGAAAAGTCATAATCGCACTCGCATTTGAGACTTTGTCTCATTTGAGAACTAGCGCCAGCCGTTGCTCTCTGAAACGCCAGCCCAGTTCGCTGTAACTCGCTGTCAGCAACGGTTCTACGGTCGACGCTGCCGTGAGGCCTCCTCGCGGGGACTCTCGGCTCGGCCCCCCCTTCTGATGGCGAACTGCGGTCTCTCCCACGGATCTTGCATGGTCTGGGGTGTTCGCACTCCCGGCTCCGGTCTTGGGCGATTCTCCGCAGCGTCTACCACGGATCGAAACGTCGCCGTCGCTATGCCGGACCCTGGTCCAACGTGACCCGGATGACCGGCCAGAGCGTCTGCGACTGCCAACGCCGGGAATGGTTCTCGAGCGTGGCGATGAGAGCGTCGTGACCGCAGCAAGCGAAGGAGATGCAAGTGATCGATCTATCGATGGCGATCTTTTACGGCTCGAGCACCGGCAACACGGAGATGGCGGCGCAAAAAATCAAGGACGAGCTGGGGGACTTTGTGTCGCACGTGGCGGACGTCGCCAAGGCCGATCCCAAAGAGATGGAAGAGTACGACCTGCTCTTCCTGGGCGTTTCTACCTGGAACATCGGCGAGATGCAGGATGACTGGGACAAGTTCATCCCGCAGATGGAAGGTCTCAATCTCGCCGGCAAGAAGATCGCCATCTTTGCGATGGGCGACTCCGTGGGATACCCCCATAACTTTCTCGATGCGATGGGCGAGCTATGGGGTGTCGTGCAAAAGCTCGGTTCGCCCGAGTTGGTCGGCGTCTGGCCGACCGCGGGCTATTCGTTCGAAGACTCGCAAGGCAGGTTCGACGACGAGCACTTTCTCGGCCTCGGCCTCGACGAGGACAACGAATCGGACCTGACCGACGAACGCATCAGTGCCTGGCTTTTGAAGGTGATGCAGGACGCGGGCATGCTGGAGCCCGAGACCAACTAGGAAGCAGCCGTGAAGAACTACATTCAAGGATCGTTGGCGCGTGCGGCTCGTCTCGTCGAGCAACAATGCTTTGCCGCCGCACTGGCGGAATTGCGCCCTCTCGAGACGCACCTGGCCGATTGTGGCTGGGGGTGGCAATTACGTGGACTGGCCCAGTTCGGGCTTGGCAATATTGCCCAGGCCACGGCGGCCTTCGAGCACGCATCGCTGCTTGTGCCCCTCGACCCGCTCGCTCAGCTACGGCTGGCACAATGCTATTGCTTGCGCAGACAACGCGATGTCGCGCAAGTGATGTACCGGCATCTCGCCACGCTCGAGATGCT
The DNA here is from genome assembly GCA_019636335.1 of Pirellulales bacterium. Taxonomy (NCBI): domain Bacteria; kingdom Pseudomonadati; phylum Planctomycetota; class Planctomycetia; order Pirellulales; species Pirellulales bacterium. The sequence goes on along the minus strand of JAHBXR010000001.1, from coordinate 550,452 downwards.
GCCGGAAGAGGAAATCGAAGCGATTGCGATCGGGTTGGCGCGGGTCGGCGAACATCGTCTCGCCCTGCAATATTGCCTGGTCCAACACCGAAGATTCCGCGGCAACCACAAGCTGCTGTACACGATCGCGGTCGAGATGCGGCGCTTGAATTACGACAACGATGAGATTCTTCCGTTCATCTACCAGGCGCACCGCCTGCAGCCCGCGAACGTGTTCTATCGTATCGCATTCGCTCAACATCTGCTCACGGCGCAGCGTCGTGTCGAAGCGACGCGCGTGCTGCAAGGAGTCGATCTCGACACGGTGCATTGCATCCCCTCGCTGGAATGGATGCGGATCTTGTTCTCGCAATTGAGCCTGGCGGAAGGCGTCGAGCATTGCCGGGCCCGGCTGCAGGCGATCGCTTTCGAGGCGAACTCGGGTTACCGCCGACCAAGAGAAGAACGCTGAACGAGCAACTTCGGCGATTTCACGTATCCCCACCGCGGAGAATGCGATGCCACATGTCGTCTGTCAACCGTGCTTCGGATGCAAGTACACCGACTGCGTCGTCGTCTGTCCGGTGGAATGCTTCTACGAGGGTGAAAAGATCCTGTTCATCCACCCCGACGAGTGCATCGACTGCGAGGCCTGCGTGCCGGAATGTCCCGTCGAGGCGATCTTTCATGAGGACAACGTGCCGGCCGAGTGGCAGGACTTCATCCGCCTGAATGCAGAAATGGCGCCGCAATCACCGTCGATTACCGAGAAGAAGGAGCCGCTGATTTGAGAGGCCGGGGTCGAAGCCGGGGTCAAAACTGGATAGTCGATTTCTCACCCTCGCGAGCTCAACACTACCGCTCACTCCCACTGTTGAGGAGTGGACGGCGGGGCAACGGTGGGGGTAGGTATCGCCAAACTGGCTAAAAGCAGTTAGCGTCCAAATGATATTGCAGTTGGCGAATTGCTGAGTATTCTCAGGGGTGTTTCCTCAGGGGTCCCTGGGGGTATCTGTCACCCAAGCATATTCAGGCGGTCGCCATGATCCGTGTCTCCTACCGGATTTCGCTGCTGTTGGCTCTTGCGTTTTCGACGTTTGCAGGGCTCGTTCCGTCGTTCTCCCCAGCGGCCGAGGCCGCTCCCACCGACCTTTTTCTCGGGATCACGCCCGATGCGAAAAAGGGGTACGAGCTAATGCTCGGCGAGCCGATGGCGGCGACGATCATGAAAGTCGCGGACATCGATCGCTTGTGGACCGTGTGGGAGGATGAGGAAAAGGCCAAGGCCGAAACCGCCGACCCTGCCGAACGACGCAAGATGACCTTCGAACGCTACGGTTGGGCCAAACGCCCTGGTGACGACGAGACGAACATCCCGCTCGACTACACCGAAGATGGCCGTGGCAACCTGGTCACCAATTGCTTCTCGTGCCATGGCGGCAAGGTCGCCGGCGTCACGATTCCAGGCGTGGGCAACACGCACGTCGATCTGACGACGCTGTCGACCGATCTGGCCCGGCTGCGAGCGGCCGACGCGGGACGCGATCCGTCGCGGGTCAAAGAATCGATGGCGCCGTTCCAGACGCCCCTCAACTTTCATCGTGGCGTGACCAATGCGGTCATCTTCGCCCCGGTATTCGCGGGCTTGCGCGATCCGAAGCTCGGGGCGCAGTTCACCAAGCATCCCGAGATGCTCCTGCACCACGACATGAATCCGCCGCCGTGGTGGAATTTCAAGAAGAAGACCCGCATCTATGCCGATGCCTTCGCGCCGAAGACCCCCCGGCAGTTGATGCCGTTCGCCATGTCGCCGTTGTTCTCGGACGAGAAGTTCCGCTCATTCGAACCGAACTTCGTGCATATCTATCAGTACATCGAAGAGCTGCCGTCTCCGAAGTATCCCTTTACGGTCGATGCCGACCTGGCCGAGCGCGGACGGGTACTGTTTAACCAGACCTGTGCCGATTGCCATGGCACGTATGGCCCGGACGGTGAGTTCCCGAACAAGGTGATTCCGCTCGACGTGGTCGAAACCGACAGCCGCCGATTCAATGCCATCTATAAAGAGCGTCGCGAGGCGGCGAACGCGGGCTGGCTGCAATACAACGGCGAACATCCCGTCGACGTGGAATCGAAGGGTTATCTCGCCCAGCCGCTCGACGGCATTTGGGCCTCGGCGCCGTATTTCCACAACGCCTCGGTTCCCACGCTGTGGGACGTGATGAATCCTGCGCAACGCCCCGCCGTGTGGAAGCGTAGCGAGGACGGCTACGACCAATCGAAGGTCGGCCTCGAGGTCGAGCGACTGGATGCCGTGCCCGAGGGGCTCAGCAACCGCCAGCGTCGCATGTACTACGACACCAACCACGTCGGCAACAGCGCCGCGGGACACACCTTTCCCGACGTGCTCGACGAGCAAGAAAAGCTGGCCGTGATCGAGTACCTCAAGACGCTGTAGTCGGCCATGTCGCGCAACGATGGCCGACGCGACGGTCGTAGTACGCCAAGCGAGCAGCTCTGAAACATCAGGCCGCTTGGAAATTGTCCAGCGCTCCTCCAGCGTGCCGGATGCCGACGAGGCCCGGCCCCGCGATGGTGCTATCGGTGACGCTCACCGTGAGAATGTTGTTCCAGTAAGCCTCGAGTGATGTGCCGTTCAGCACGAAACGCAGGCTCCCGGCGCCACTTCCCACGAGTCCTTGATCGAGGAACTCCCAGTCGGAGCCGGTATTCCGCCAGATCTGCACGTAGTATTGGGGCGTTGCCGTTCGGAACAGACGCGCCATGTAGGCGTTCGAGTCGCCGGGACCGCTGTAGCGCCCCAGCAGGCCGAGGCTGCTCCCCGCCTGAGCGAGCGTGGTCAGGTCGATGTCGGCCTGGATGGTCACGTTCGACACGTTCGACACGTTCGGTCCGTTGAGCGTCACGACCGCGGTCGAATTGAATTGCTGAACCAGCTTGTTGTTCAGGATCTGCAGATCGCCGAGCCGTTCGTACCATTGCGGGCCGATGTTCGGGCTGTTGGCGCGATTGAACGTGTCGGTATAGGGGAGCGTGACATTCACGGGGGGAATGACCACGGGCTGCTGCACCAGGAAATTGTCCGACGTGCCGCCGGTCTGACGAATGCCGACCGTGCCGGGGCCGGTGATCGTCGTATCGGTCACGCTGACCAGTTGCGCGCCGTTGATGTAGAGCGTGAGACGATCGCCGACTACATCGAGCTGCAGACGTCCGGCGCTGACGCTCGTCGGCAGACTGGCCAGCGGTGCATAGTTGCCGTTGATGTTGCGCCAGATGTCGGCCGTATAGGTGTTGTTTTGTTGGCGAATGACCCGCGCCATGTACAGGTTCTGATCGCCGAGCCCGGTATAGCGTGCCACGACACCCACGCTCTGCCCGAACACGCCAAAGCTCAGGTCGTAATCGAGCGCGACCGAGACGTCCGACTCGCTGAGGCCATTGAGCGTGGCGATCGACTCGGAATTGACGCCGATCTGCACCTTCTGATTGACGATTCTCAAATCCCCTTCCTGCTCGATCCAGGGACCGCCCAGGCTCATGTTGTCGGGCCGATTGAAATTGTCGAAGTAGGGGAACGGCGCCACGGCCACATTGTTCGTATTGGCCGGATTGAGCCCGAGAATTCTGGTCCGATCGGAACCCGAGGTTCGCAGCAGTTGCTGGTCGCTCTCGGCGATCAGATAGAGTGACGAGTTAAACACGGTGAATGCAGTCGGGTTGCCCATGTCCCCCGCTACCTGCGCGGTGCCGCTGGGGGTGCCGTTGGTCTTGAACAGTGTGATGCCCAGTCCTGGCGTGGTCCCGGGAAAGAAGGTGAGCCCATTCATTCCGATAAACTTCGGGCCGGAGAAATGAAGTGGCAGCGTCGGCTGTACGCTGGACACCAGCAAGGTGCCCAGGCCGCTGCCGTCGCTGCTCCAGAGATTGTTGTTCGCCCGGAAATAGAGCTCGCCGTTGACGTTGGTAATATAATTCGGGTCGCCGCTGGCCGCACCACTGACAATGTCCTTGACCAGCACGGTTCCGCCCGAGGTGCCGTCGCTCTGCCAGAGCTCGTCTCCTTCGGCACTGCTCGTCGCCTGGAAGTAGAGGATGCCGTTCAGGTTGGCAAACTGGCCGACATTGGCGCTGCCCGGTTGTATGTCTTTCACGAGCACGGTGCCGGCCTGGGTCCCGTTGCTCTTCCAGAGCTCGAAGCCGTGGATGCCGTCGTTGGCGCCAAAGAAGAGCGTTCCGCTTACGTTCGTGAGTTGTTGCGGGCCGCTACCGGTATCTCCGATTTGAATGTCGGCCACTTGCACTGTTCCTGCCGAGGTGCCGTTGCTTTTCCAAAGCTCGGCGCCGTTGGCCGCGGTCTGACCGTTGAAGAATACGGTACCTCCCGCATTCACGAAGGGCCCCAGCGCGGCGCGCGTCTGCGTCGCGTACAACTCCTTGAGCATGGTCGTTCCGGCGGTGGTTCCGTTGCTGACCCACAGGGCGTTGGGACCATTCGGGCCGCGAGCGCGGAAGAAGAGGGTGCCATTCACGTTGGTGAGATAATCGATGTCCCCCGAGTTGGCCCCGAGGCTCGTGTCCTTGACCAGCACCGTCCCTGCCGCCGTGCCGTCCGACTTCCACAACTCGACCCCTTCGTTGGGCGTTCGCGCCGTGAAGAACAGCGTGCCATTCACATTGGTCAACTGCGAAGGCGAGGAACTGGCGAGCCCCGGCATGATGTCTTTGACGAGCCGCGTTCCGACCGTCGTGCCATCGGTGATCCACAACTCGACGCCGACATTGCCCGGATTGCCCTGCAACGACTCGTACGCGGCAGAGAAGAAGAGGCGATCGCCAACGACCTCGGAGTCGATCGCCTGGTCGAATTGCACGGGTGTGAGCGCCAACAGGCGGCGACGCTCGAGCGATTCAATCCCGGAAAGACGCAGCCGCGTGCCCATCGGTCGGGCACTACCTGGACGCCGAACTCGGGATGATCGACGAGCGCTGAGCAACTCTTTCCAGGCCTGCCACATGATGCTGCTCCCTTGTTCCCTTGCCAGCATGGCAGGTTCACGTACCTACGACAAACTAACTCGTGCGCCGCACGAGAAACTGATCCATGTTTTGATAGCCGGCCACGGCATACTCTTCGAGCTGGAGCAGCCCGTCGAGCTGTTGTCGTGTGAACTGCTCATTGACAAGCGCGGCGTCTTTATAGTGGCCTTCGTGGCGTACGTAGGCCTGCCCGGTGCGCACCAGCTCGTCCAAGACGTCTGTGGGGACGCGGTAACGGTTGGGTTCGCCCAAGACGTTGCTCCCCTGCACGGTCAGCAGCGCTAGGCCGCCGGGACGCAGCACGCGACGAATCTCTTCATACCACGCGCGATGATTTTCCGGCGGAATGTGCGTCAGCACGCTGAAGGCGAAGAGCCCGTCGAACGTTGCGTCGGGATAGGGGAGCGGAGGATTGTCGTGGCAGACCGAGACGGGGCACGGAACGTGCTCGCGGAGCCATTCGATCGCCTGCGTGTCGACGTCGCAGCCGCGGTAATTCTGCCGCCAGGCTTCGTTGCCGAGCAGCCAGCGCAACGTCCGTCCGCAGCCGCAGCCCCAATCGAGAATCGGCCCCTGGGGCTGCTCGCCGAAGATCTCCATGACGCGCGTGGACGACGAAAGACCTTGCGCCCAGAAATTCGACGCCGTGGCCTTCGTGCCAACGTGCAGTCGCAATTCCTCGGGGGGCAGCGGAATCGCAAAGCAGTGTCGCGCCAACACCTTTTCCAGCGTATTGGTGAGCTGGCGAACTTCGACTTCCGTGTCCTTGCGGCCGAGCTCGATCGTGAGATCCTTGATGCGCTGGGCGCGTCCTTCCAGGCGGGCGGCCTGATCGCGCACCGTGCGCTGGAGTCGAGCCACAAACTGCTCCATCGTTTCATCCGGACCGATCTCAGTTGCCGACATCGTCATCGTGCTCGACATGTTTACGAACTCCGTTTCGTTGAACCAACCTGGCGACTGCGGTCGAAGACCACTTCCAGGTTTGCAGCAATGGATCGTTGCGGCCCATCAACCACCGTGGCCGCGCCAAGCCCCTTTGCGAGCCCACGGACGCCAAACCTTGCGGACGCACATTCGAGCACGCGTCGCCAACTCGGCGTCGAGTGACTGGGACCATGCCCGAAGGGGAACCGCATGTGGCACGGAGAAAAGTATTGCCCCGCCGCCACGTACAGCTTGGGGGCGAATCTTATCGGACATGCTCTGGGCGGATCAAGGTCAACTGCCGGCAACCACGTCAAGGCCCGTTTTTCAGGGGATTAAGGTTTCCAGCCCGGCATCGCCGCGATGTACGCTTGCACGGGGGCGTCGCCATCTGCCTTGGCGATCTGGGGGGTGCCGCCGGAGAGGAGCACGACCCCCGCTTGCTTGTCTGATTTACCCTGCGACGTGCCGGCGGGCTTCGTTCGCGAGGGAGACTTCCTGGTCTTCTTCAGCGTGACCACGCTCCGCTGCGCGACGCTTCCAGCGGCGGCTTTTGCCTTCGACGGTTTCGACGCCGCAACTTGCCGGACATCGAAGTTTCTGTTTTAGTGATTCTTTCTCGCTCGTGCCGTTCCGACTGTGGGGCGGCAACTCGCCCCATGGAAGAGATTCGCATGAAGAAGAGCATCCTCGTCGTCGTAACCAGTACGGCCAAGTATCCAGCAATGAATCGCCCCACTGGTTTGTGGTTGGGGGAGGCGGTCCATTTTGTCGAACAGGTCGAAGCGGCCGGCTATGGCGTCGATTTCGTGAGCCCACAAGGGGGATACACACCGATTGACCCCGCCAGTCTTGGCGAGATGGCGCTGCCGATCGATTGGGAATACTACCAAAACCCACAATTCATGGCGCGCCTCGGCGCGACAATGCGTCCCGAGCAGATCGATCCGGACCTGTACGCAGCGATCTATTTTGCCGGCGGCCACGGAGTGATTTGGGATTTTCCCGACAACGTGACTCTGCAAAGAATCAGCGCGCAGATTTACGCATCGGGTGGGATTGTCGCGTCGGTTTGCCACGGAGCAGTAGGACTGTTGAACATCAAGCTCAGCGACGAATCGTCACTCATCGCCGGCAAAATCGTCACCGGATTCTCCAACGAAGAAGAACGGCTGGCGAAGCTCGACGAGCATGTCCCTTTCTTGACGGAGGATGAATTAAAGCTTCGCGGCGCCATATACCGCCAGGCGGACCACCCCTTCACGGAGTTCGCGGTCGCCGATGGGCGGCTGGTCACGGGACAGAACCCACAGTCTGGTGCGGCCGTGGCGAAGAAAGTGCTCGCAGTACTTGCAGGCTCTGGAAACTGAATCTGTCGACTGTCAGAGAATCGATCTCAAACTCATCCCCTAGCAGCCCAGAGAAGTATTCCTCGACCGGCATTGCGGGAGAGATGGCTCCCGCACGCTCACGCGGCCCGATGTTGCCGTGGATCGACTCCGAGCACGCTACCCTGCGACAAACGCAAGCGGCGCGTGGCGCGTTCGGCGGCGCTGACGTCGTGCGTTACCATGACGATGGTCCGTCCTTCGCGCACGCATTGGTCGAATGTCTCCAGCACGTGCTGACGACTATCGGGATCGAGATTCCCCGTCGGCTCATCGGCCAGGATGATGCGCGGCTCGTTGCAGAGCGTGCGGGCCAGCGCCACCCGTTGTTGCTGCCCCGTGCTCAATTCGCACGGCTTGTGATCGAGCCGGTCCCCCAGCCCCAGTTGTTCGAGCAGGCGCGTCGCACGCTCGACCTGCTTGGCGGAACTCTTGGCGGCGATGGCCAGCGGAACGCGCACGTTCTCGAGGGCCGAGAGATACGGGAGCAGGTTGAAGCTTTGAAAGACGAAGCCGATCTTCTCGCCCCGCAGACGTGCCCGCGCGGCCGGATTCAAACGATAGACATCCAGCCCATCGACAAACACCTGCCCGGTATCGGGCGAGAGCATGCCCCCGAGCAGCGAGAGCAACGTCGTCTTTCCGCTCCCGCTCGGCCCAACCACGGCTACGTACTCGCCCGTCGCCACTTCCAGTCGTTCGCAACGAAAGGCCACAACTTCGGCGCGACGCTGCCGGTAGACCTTGGAGACTTGTTCGAGACGAAACATGTGCTTAAACCTCCTGGAAGCAAACGCAGGGATCGAGCTTGGCAGCCGTACGGGCCGGCAGGTACGCCGCACACGCCGAGACGACGAGCGTCGTGAGAATCGCGGCGAAAATCAGTTCCGGAAGCGGCACAATGACGAGTCCGGCCCAGAACGAGCCAAGCGCCATCGCCGTGGCAACTCCCAGCACCGATCCAATCAGCGCCCCCCCTGCCCCCAGCCAGAGCGCTTTCCACAAGAACAGGCGCGCGACATACCAAGGACTGGCGCCCAAGGCCATCAGAGTGCCCACTTCGCGTCTCCGCTCGCGCACGTTGGCGGAAATCGTTCCGGCCAAGGTCGCTCCACCCACAACGATCAGTACGGCGAACACCATGAGCGAAATTTGACGGAGTATCTGGTTGACTCCGACCTGAGTCGCCACAACTTGCGAAACGGTCACCACCTTGGCATCGGGCAGTAGCGTGGAAAGCTGCGGCACGAGCCCCGTCGCCGCATCGTCGCAGCAACCGATTACCTCGATGGCGTTCACGACCTCGCCGGCATCGGTCAATTGCTGAACCGTGTGCAGATGAGCGTATACTCGGCTGTCGTCGATGGTGCCCGTCGGGGGCAGCACGGCCACGACTTTGAAGGTGTTGTCCCACAACTCGACACGGGCGCCGGGAGCCAACTTGGCGAACTCCGCCACGTCCGCACCGATCACGATCTCGTCACTGCCAAGCTGCTGAATCGACCGTTGCGAGGCCAGCGCCTCGGGCGAGGCATCAAGCTCCTTCATGTTGCAGTTGGCGCGCCCACAACCGGTGCGATCGGCTGCAAAAACACCTACCGACTGCCAGGCGGCATTCGCCTCGAATTCGCTCTGCGGCAGAATCCCCGTTACGGTCACCCCCCGATTTCCCAGACTGGTCGAAACGCAGAGCCGGGGAGAAAGGCGATCGACCCCCGAGAGATTTGCCAGCAAAATCGTCGAGGCGTGGCTCTCGGGCAATGTCCGATCGGACAAGTCGGCCGAGTAATAATCCTGCAGCGTGGTTCCCTGCGGAAGCACGAGCACATTGGCCCCAAGTTGTTCGAGCTGGCGCCCAATGGCACGCTCGGAAAACGTGGTGATATGTCGAATCGCCACCAACGCTCCGACACTGAGCACGATCGTCAGTGCGGCGGCGATCAACGTGGTGGGGCGAGCGCACAGCTCGCGCCAAACCAGCGTCGAGAGTTTCATGAACGTCCTCCTTGACGTACGTAGGGGCGTGCCGGCCGACCTTATTTCCGTGCCCGATGCTTGCAGTTCTCGTCGTCGCAGCACTTGTCGGCGGCAGCGATCTTCGCGGCGATCTCATCCTTCGACGCGGTGAGCGGAAAACGCCCAATCATGACACCGGGTGGCGCCAACACGATCATCGCCGCGCTTGCCGGATTGTCGTTCGTGACCTGCAGATCGGCGAGAAACTCTTGTTCCTCGGCATCCTGAGGATTCAAGGCGACCAACTGCATGCGGTCGCGGAAATGTGGATCCTTGCGGAAATCGGCTACCGCGGCAGGAGTACCCTCGTTCGGCGAGGTGCTAATCGCAATGAATACCAGCTTCTTCTGCTGTAGCGCGAGCAACGCATCGGCCTCGGCCGGAGTCACAAAGGCGCTGGCGAACTTATCATCGGCCAGTTCGCTCGGAAACATCGCCGTGATCGCCCCATTTGGCGCCAACGCTACAGTCAATGGCATGGGAGCACGTGCAACCCCGTACTTGGCTACGAGCCCTTTTTGCGCCGGGTCGGCGATCGAGACGTAGGTCGCCGTGCCACGTTCGGGATACCGGCTCAAGTTGCGCGCGACCGAGGAGGCCATCGCGTCAGCCGCCTTATCCTTGGCCCGATAGAACATAATGAAGCTGTACTGCCCCTTTTCGGCGGCCTGGACGATCTGCCGTTCGGCCGAGCTTGCCAAAGCCGTCCGGGCCGGTGCTTGAGCTTGTGCAGAAGAACAGGCAAAAACCACTGCACAGAGAAAACAGGCAAGCTGAGGTGGCCGTTGTGCGCGTTGCATTGTGAATCCTTTCTGCAGAACCGAAGGCCCGAAGAGGCAGCATTCGGTTTGGTTCGACGAATTCCATTCCTCGACAGCGGAAGGACTTACGGCCTTCCGCGGCCGTGCGATTCCGCGGCGTTTCTTGCCGGGCCAAAGGTTGCAAGCAGCTCAGCGGCTTTTATTTCCTGTCGGCACGTGGGGCCTGCGCGATTACTTCCAACCGCGCAATGGCCTCATCGATCTCGACATTCTCCGTTTGGGGCTTCTGGCCCTGTTCGACCGCCACGTGCAGCGTCTCGACGTGTGCGATCATCTTCTGCGCGAGCGTATTGATCTCTTTCCAGTGCTCGCGCGGGATGCCGCCATCGCGGGCCAGTGGCATGACCTTTTCCAACACCAGGGTCAGCTCGTCGATGGGAGCGTGCGCCCCTTCGAGATTGCCGCTGTCGACCGCCGTCGTGACCGTCTCCCGACACGTCTTGATCCGCACGATCGCTGCATCGAAATCGGCGGGCAGCTCGATATCGGACGCCGTGAGGTGCCCCGAGGCGTGCCGTTCGGTCGACTCATGATCGTGGCCGTCGCCGACGAAGTGCTCTTCCTGGGTTGTGGCCCGCTCGTTCGACGCTCCGCAGCCAGCCACCGCAATGGCAGATAGGGCGAAGGCAGGCACGAGCAGGCAAGGCAAAGTTCGTCGCACGAGAAAGGTCCTTTCATCGAGATCGCGTTTTGAGGGAAATCCTAGTGTGCTGCGTGAGGCGTCGGCGGAGCGAGCGAGCTGGCCGCGTCGCCGGCGATGATCTCTCCGGCTCCCTGCGCAAGATCGAGATCATCGTCCTCAGTGCCCTGCCTCGCACGCTCGGCGTCCTTGCGTCCAAAGCACCAGAACAACGCCGGGTGGACGAAGAAGTCCAGCAGCGTCGAGCTGATCAAGCCACCGAGAATCACCGTGGCCACCGGGTAGAGTATCTCCTTGCCCGGCTCGCCGGCGGCGAGCACGAGCGGAATCAAGCCAATGCCCGCCGTCAGCGCGGTCATCAGCATCGGCGCGAGTCGTTCCTTGCCGGCTCGCTCGATCATGTCAGGCGTAAAGGTCTCTCCCTCGTAACGCACCAGATGCAGGTAGTGAGCGATCAGCAAAATCCCGTTCCGCGATGCGATCCCCGAGAGGGAGATGAATCCGACCAGGCTGGCGACGGTGAGCGACTGCCCCGTCACGACCAGGGCGCCGACGGCGCCAATTGCCGCCATCGGCAGCGCCGACAGCACCTGCAGTGACATGTTCACCGAGCGAAAGAGCGTGTAAAGGGCCAGGAACATGCTCGCTAGCGAAAACAGACTGAGGAACGCGATCATGCGCGTGGCCGACTGTTGGCTCTCGAACTGACCGCCATACTCGATGAAATAACCGGTGGGGAGCGAGGCCTGAATCGGCGCCAGGCGATCCTGAATCTCTTCCACAACGCTCGCCAGGTCGCGTCCTGCGGTGTTGCACTGGACGATGATCCGCCGCCGGACGTTCTCGCGATTGATCGTATTGGGACCGCTCGAGTCGACGACCCGCGCCACGGCGCTCAGCGGAATGCGACCGCCGTCGGGCAGGTTGATCGCCAGTCGTTTGAGCAACTCCGGATCTTCGCGATACGGCTCGTCGAGCCGAACGAGTAGGTCGAATTTCCGCTCCCCAAGCACGATATCGGAAACGACTCGCCCATTCATGGCGGTTTCGAGAAAGCGGTTCACGTCGTTGGCCCGCAGTCCGTAATAAGCGAGCTGATCGCGATCGAGTCGCACCTGTAATTGTGGGATCTCGGTCTGCTGTTCGACCATCAGATCCTTGACGCCGGGCACCGACTGGATGGCGTTCTTCATCTCGTTGGCCTTGGCCCGCAGCACGTCGAGGCTGTCGCCATACAGCTTGATGCCGACCTGCGCCTTGACTCCCGAGAGCATGTGGCTGATGAGATGTTGCAACGGCTGTTCGGCCGAGACCACCACGCCGGGCACTTCCGCCGCCTCGTTGCGAATGTCCGCCAGGATCTCCTCGCGCGAGCGCTCGCTATGCGGATCGAACGAGACGATGATCTCGGAAACATTGACCCCTTCGGCATGCTCGTCGAGCTCGGCACGGCCGGTGCGGCGTCCCACGGCCACCACGCCGTCGATCTGCAGAATACGCTGATCGACCATGGCGGCCATGCGGTCCGAAGTTTCGAGCGAGGTGCCGGGAGGCACGAACACATTGACCTGCACGCTCCCTTCGTTGAACGGGGGCAAAAAGTCACGCCCCAATCGCGTGACGATGACGCCGCTGGCGAGCACCGCCAGGGCCACGCCTCCCAAAATCGGCCACGGTCGACGCACGCTCAAGCGAATCGCCCAGCCGGCCAGACTCTTCAGGGCACGCAGCACCAGGCCATCGCGTTCGTGGTGCATGATCTTCGCACTGGGCAGCAGCCAATACGACAAGACCGGCGTCACCGTCAGAGAGACGAGCAGCGACGCCAGAATCGAGACGATGTACGCTACGCCCAGTGGCGTGAAAAGCCGGCCTTCCATGCCCCCCAAGGCAAACAGCGGCACGAACACGAGCACGACCAGGATCGTGCTGAAGACGATCGAATTGCGCACCTCGCTACTTGCCTCGTACACGACGCGCAATGCCGGCTTGGGCTGCGCCAGGTGGCGATTTTCGCGCAAGCGGCGGAAGATGTTCTCCACGTCGACGATCGCATCGTCGACGAGCTCGCCGATCGCCACGGCCAGCCCTCCCAGCGTCATCGTGTTGATCGACATGTCCAGCCATTTGAAAACCAGGCCGGTCACGACGATCGACAACGGAATCGCCGTTAGCGTGATGAACGTCGTGCGAAAGTTGAGCAGGAAGACGAACAGAATAATTACGACCAGGATGCCGCCATCGCGCAACGCCTCGATGACATTCTCGATACTCAGATCGATGAACGTCTTCTGCTGATAGACGGCCGGATTGATGCGAATATCGGCGGGCAATGAAGGGCGCAGCTCTTCGAGCGCCTGCGTAATGGCCTCGGTGAGCTCCCGCGTATCGGCCCCAGGCTGCTTGGCGATGGTCAGCATGACGGCGGGCATGCCATCGACCGCGGCGTCGCCACGCTTGACCTGGGCAGCTTCTACCACCCGTGCCACCTGCTTGAGCAGCACCGGCCGGCCAGGCTGAGCCTTGACCACGACCGATTCCAACTCTCCCACATCCTGGATGCGTCCCAGCGATCGAACCAGATACTCGCGCGACCCTTCGTTAAGATATCCCCCCGTGGCATTGGCATTGCTTTCGGCCACCGCCCGCTCGACCTCCTCGAGCGTGACATCGTATTTGCGCAGCTCATCGGCGCTGACCAGCACCTGGAACTGGCGGCGACCGCCCCCCATCGTCACCACCTGCGCCACGCCGGGGATCGTCAGCAATCGCTGCCGCACGACCCAATCGGCCAGCGTGCGGACTTCGATCGGGTTAGTCTTCCCCCCTTCACTCCACATCCCCACCTGCATGATCTGCCCCATCACCGAGGCGACCGGAGCGAGCACGGGCCGTACTCCCTCGGGCAAGCGATCGGCGGCCAGGGCGACCTTCTCGGCCACGATCTGGCGATCGACGTAGATGTCGGTTCCCCACGCGAATTCGACGTAGACCACCGACAACCCGACACCCGACGAGCTGCGCACGGCCTGCACGCCCGTCGCCCCGTTGAGCACCGATTCGAGCGGAAACGTGACGAGCGTTTCGACTTCCTCCGGCGCTAGACCGGGGGCCTCGGTGAGAATTGTGACGCGCGGACGATTCAAGTCGGGAAAGACGTCGATCGGCAGGTGAAACAACGTATACCCGCCATAGACGAGCACTACCAGTGCCAACGAAATCGTCAGCAGGCGGTAACGCAGCGAAAAGCGGATAATGGCGTTCAACATGGTTCGTGGTCCGACAAGGCAGACGGGTCGGCTACCTCGGCCAGTACATCATCAAGGAAACGCCTGCGAGCACGATCCATCTCGCCAGTTGCCCATTCGTCAACATTCGGTGCGCTCCGTACCGTCCGTCGTCGAGGTTAGTGTGAGTGTCCGGCGTGTGGGTCGATGCCACCGCCCGCTTTGTTCTTCAGCGCCAACTGCAACTGCTGTGCGCCGTTGATCGCAACAATATCCCCCGGCCACAGATTCTCCTCGTCCGACGACAACACGACCGCTTGCTGATCGCGGAACTCGACATGAACCGGACGCCGGTCGAAATGATCTCCCTTCTGCACGAAGACGTACGACTCCGGCCCCTCCTGCACGACGGCTGCTACCGGCAACACGATGCGCTCTTGCCAGGTGTCGATCGGCACGAGGACCTGCACGCGCTGACCAGGCCGGAAACGCCAGCCGACGAATCGGTGGCCGTCGGCAGTGCGCTCGTCACGCACCAATTCATTGGGCAGCAACACGTGGAAGGGTAACGTGCGGGTTTCTGGATTGATCCGGTTGCCGAGCGAGAGAATATCGAGTCCCGGAATGGTTTCGCTCTGGCCCCCGCCCAGATCGATGAGCGCTCGTACCGGTCGCTTCTCCTTCGCGACCTTCTCGAGCAGGCGGGCGTCTTGTTCGAACGCCTGACCTTCGATGTACAACAGGCAGTGGTCGGCGAGCACGCACAGCGGATCCCCCGCGGTGACGTGCTGTCCCAGCTCGACATTCAATTCCTGGAGTTGCAGCATGCAGGTCGGAGCGTCGTTGGCGGCGTCACCCGCGGGCGTCGGCGCCACGATCACCAGGCTCCCCAGCAATTTCCGTTCGCGCCGTATATTCTCGATCTGATCTTCGCTCAAACCGTGCAGCAGCAGGGCCTGCGATTGGGCGCGCGAAGTCGCTTCGAGCCGCTGCAATTCGTACTGCCGCTCGAGCAGCGTCTTGCCGGCGATCGCGCCGCTGGCCGCGAGATCCTCGAGCCGGGCAATTTCGCGCTTCACGACGTCGGTTTCTTCTAGGGTGCGCAGAAAGTCGCTTTGAGCCTGAACCAACTCCTCGTGCGTAAGACGCATCTCGAACAGAGGCTCGCCCGACACGATCGCCTGCCCTAGCAAGGGATCGATGCGCGTAATGACGCCGGTCAGCGGAGCCGGCACACTGATGCGCGAACGGCCGGGCCGCTCGACGACGATCGCCGGCAAGGAGACCGTACGTTCGTAGGTCTGAAAGTCGACCGTAGCCAGCTCGAGCCCGATGTTGCGCTGCGCCTGCTTCGAGATTTCGATCGAGGATGCCTCGTCGTGACCGGGATGAGCGTGCGAGTGGCCGTGACCATGATCGTGCTCGTCGTGTTCGCTTCCCGCCGTGACCGCGTCGCGCGGACTCGACGTGGTCCATTTGCCCCCGAGATAACCCAGCCAGGCCACGCCGGCAGCCAGCACGAGGACCAGCATGGCCAGCGTTCCACGCTGCAAGCGGCTGCGCGGCGCGGGTTGCGCAAGATTTGTGGTTGTCATGGGACCGACCTGGCAATGTCTAAACAGCTCGACGGATGATTCCCATGCACGGCAGGTGCAGGGAGTTTTCCAATGCCCAAACGCCATCCACGGGCAGCGCAGTCGACGAGACACAATCGCCGCAACCGAAGGACGAGCGCGTGCGTGAGCTAGATCAGCAGAGTGCTGAAGAGAAGGTGACGGCGCACCGGTAGCTCGACTTCGAGGTTTCCTCCCGAGTCAAAGCGGTGCGTGACGCCCTGCACCTCGATCGCGAAAACGCGGGGAGCTTCGCAGGCCAGCCACACAAGCGGAGGGACCACGCTCAGCGAGTCATCGTCGATCGCACGGGTGATCGTCGTCGCGCCGAAAACGCATTCCGGTTGCTCGCAGGGGGCATGCCCCGGCGAATGCTGCGACGATTCGTCGCAGGGAGGATCGGAGTGTGTCGTGCAACACTGGGTGGCATGCGCCGGACAGGCCACGTCGGAACCGTGACCCTGCGCATGGCCACCATGATCGTGATGCCAACAGCATCCGGCGATGACGTGAAACAGCAGCAGTCCCGCGACGAGCGCGGAGAAGACGCGATGCATGCGCGAACCAATCGAAGAATGGTTATTTGCATACATGGTTGCGGTTCCACACCGAGAAGTCAAGCCGAACACGCGCAGGGCGCCCGGAGGCATGCAGCACTAGAAGTGCCATCGCGGCACCGGGTTGCAAGCAGCGCATCCAGGGCTGGAGCGTTCCTTCGCTCCCCTTGCGCCTCGCAGGTCACTATCGGCGAACAAGACTGATCGAACGCAACGTTTCTGACGATTTTGCACGTCCGTATCGGCTCTGCTTCCTCTCCGTTCGCGGAGTCGAGAGTCGACGAAAGCGCTAGCGACCGAAGACGCCGATACCGGCTGGAACGGGTGAATTGCGCAGATCGTCGAGCGTGGCCGTCCCACTCCCGCCACTGTCGAGGCTGCCCGAAAGGAGCATGCCATCGATCTGAGCCTCGGCATTGCGCAGGGCACGCAAGGCATCCAGATAGCTGAGTTGCGTCTGCGAGTAGGTACGTTGAGCCGTCAACAACGTGATGTAACCGACTTCGCCCGCTCCATACATGGTGCGAACCAGTCCGAGGGACTCTTCGGCGGCGGGCAGGATCTTGGCCCGGTAACGCTCGGTCTGATTACGCGCATTGGCATATGCCTCGTAGGTCGTCGCCAGCCGCTTCTGCAGCGACAGCTCCAGCTCGCCCAGCGCCTGACGCGCCGCCATCAGTTCGTGACTGGCCTGCGCGATGGCTCCCTGATTGCGATTAATGAGCGGAATAGGCAGCGTGACGGCCAGGCCGCCGTCCGGTTTGCCACCGATGCCGTTGTCCTGCCAGTTGACCAGACCTTCCACGTTGACGTTGGGAATCGGTTCTGCCCGAGCCCGCTGCAGGGCCGCCTCGGCGCGCTTGATTTCCATGAAGGCGGCCGAGATTTCGGGGCTGGCATTCAGAATGCGCGAGAGCGCGGCGTTGTATTCGATCGGCGGCCTCTGGGCGGTCACGTCGCCGACTAGATCTTGCGGCGCAAGCAGCGGTTGTCCGACTACTGCCGTGAGCTCCTGCCACGCTGCTGCGCGCCGGTTGTTGGCATTCTGACCGATAATGCGCGCGTTCTCGACTTCGATCTGCGCCTGCAGCACGTCGGCTCGACTGACTTCACCGGCGCGGTAGAGTTGTTCGGCCACATGGGCCCCTTCGTCGCCGATCTTCATCAGGTTCACGGCCAGCTCGATCTCGCGCTGGGCCAACAGTGCCTGGTAGAAGGCGATGCGAACGTCCGTCAAGACACGGAACTCTTGGGCCGCCAGCTCCTGTTCCGCGCGCATGCGTTCGCGGTTCGCCACGGCACGACTCAACCGGAGCTTGCCCCCCCGGACGAACTCCTGGCTGAACAGCACGCCTTGCTGCTCTGCCAGTCCCCCGCTGCCAAGCTGTTGCCCTTCGTAGCCGACGGCCGGATTCGGCGGCAGACCTGCCTGCAACGCATTGCCGCGAGCGGCGCCGACCAGGGCCGCCCGACGTCGTAGCGATGGATTGTTGAACAGCGCAAGCTGCTCCACTTCCTCGAGGCACAGGCCGGCCGCATAGACCAGCTCGGCGCCAACCGGCGGCAGGGGGGCGATCGTGGACTCGGCGCGTTTCGTCGACGGCGGAACGATCTCCTGCGCGCGGCATGCCTCTTCGCCGCCGAGCACGAGGGCTGCCGACAAAAGCAGGCGAAACGTTCCAGGGATCCGGCGCAGGATCATCCCGGCCTCTGTCATGTTACGAGAAAGCATCTGGATAATGGCTGCTTCGGCAGTTGCGTTGCCCGGAAACCACTACCACCACTTCAAGGCGTGCAGTCGCCGCAGAATGCCCCATTCTCCGCGGCCCCCGCCTTGCGACGCCTACGATGCCTTGCCATCACTGCTGTGCGAAGCGGAAGTGTCTTCTCCGATTGCAGATTCAAAGGAGGGGACGCGCCAGCCGGGGTGGCTGCGAATGAACAGCGTTCGGCACAGCAGGTGCAAGCGAGATACCAAGTTATCGTTCAAGGCACGGGATCTGCCGGTGTACTTCCCGCCAGCGGGCCAATTCACCCCAACATCGCTAGAGGGCTAGGGTGGTAATGCCCCCGGCCCATCTCGTTCGCTTCTAAATCGTCTTGGGCCTTGACCTTCGCTCAATTCGGGGAGTGGCCGGAAAGCCTTGGGCTCGAAAAGGTTCCCCCTCGGCTGTCCAGACTCTCCGTTTCGTGAGGCCAAGGGAGTACGATAACCAGCAGTTATGAAGGAGATCGCCATGCAACTCGTAGATGCCGCTCACGACGAGTCCATCGACCATCGCATCCGGGCGTTCTTGAAAAAGCTGAACGCCGCCAGCGGCAAGCCGTTGGAGGAAATGTCGCCACCAGAGGCCCGAATGGTCCTGGTCGGCCTGCAAGAATCGGCCGAAGTCGACTTGCCTCCGGCCAAGGTGTCGACGCTGGCCATCGATATCGAAGGGCAGCAGATCGATCTGACGGTCGTGCGTCCGGCCGGCGCCGAGACGACGGTTCCCGCCTTTATGTTCTTTCATGGCGGCGGTTGGGTGTTGGGAGACTTTCCCACGCACGAACGTTTCGTCCGCGACGTGGTGGCATACTCTGGCGCGGCGGCGGTCTTCGTCAACTACACCCCCTCGCCCGAGGCGCGGTACCCCGTGGCGATTCATCAGGCCTACGCCGCCACGAAATGGGTGGCCGAACGTGGACACGAAATCAACGTCGATGGTCGGCGTCTGGCCGTGGTCGGCAACAGCGCCGGCGGCAACATGGCGGCCGTGGTCGCGCTGATGGCCAAGGATCGCGGGGGGCCGAAGATTCGCTTCCAGGCCTTGCTCTGGCCGGTGACCGACGCGCACTTCGATACGCGCTCTTACCACGAGTTCGCCGAGGGCCGGTTCCTCACGCGCAACATGATGAAGTGGTTCTGGGACCACTACACCACCGATTCGAACGAGCGTGGCGAGATTTACGCCTCCCCCTTGCGAGCCACGACCGAGGAGTTGCGCGGGCTTCCACCGGCGCTAGTCCAGACGGCCGGCAATGACGTACTCCGCGACGAAGGCGAGGAGTACGCTCGCAAGCTCGACGTTGCCGGCGTCGATGTCACCGCTGTTCGCTATAGTGGTATGATTCATGACTGGGGGTTGCTGAACCCGCTCGCCGATCTGCCCGCCACTCGCACCGCGCTGTTGCAGGTAGGAGAGGAACTAAAACGCAGGCTCCGCTAACGAACAGCCACGGTGGAGCCGGAACCGAAGGGTAAGCAAAGAATGGCAATCTCTTTTCTCGAAAAGGAAAGGAAGGAATGATGACCACTACCCACGCCACACAACGGAGTTCGAAGACGCCCCCCGCGCTGGCCACACCGACCGACTTGCGGCCAGAAGGCGTGGCGGCCGTCTCCGACGAGTTGCGTCAGTTGCTCGCCGACGCCTTCGCGCTCTACGTCAAGACGAAGAACTTTCACTGGCACATGAGCGGACGACATTTCCGCGATTACCACCTGCTGCTGGATGAACAGGCCGATCAGATCTTCGCGATGACCGACGATCTGGCCGAGCGGGCACGCAAGATCGGCGGCACCAGCCTCAAGTCGATCGGCGATATCGCCCGGCACCAGCGTCTGCAAGACAACAACGAGGAATATGTCGGTCCCCGCGACATGCTGGCCGAGTTGGCCGCCGACAATCAGCAGTTGACCCAATTCTTACGGGCTGCTCATGAAGTGTGCGATGAGCACAACGATGTCGCCACAGCCAGCCTCATCGAAAACTGGATCGACGAGTCGGAGCGACGGACCTGGTTCCTCTTCGAGTCCGCACGAGCAGACTGACGCCCGATCGGAGCGACATACGTGAAATCCGTCGCGTGTCGCTCCGACCTCTTCTTACCACGGATCGAAATCTCTCGCGGCGACGACCACCTGCCCGGTTCGGGTGAGGTCGCCACACGACAAAGCCCGGCCAAGGCGCGATTGGCGCGCGCCCGAGCCGGCTTCGATCGGGCCAGCCAGTTCAGAAAACGCCCGGGCTGGCTCTTCTCTCATCTTCTTCCTCAATATCCCGGGTCGGCTATCTCCGGTCGGCCTCTTGGCCCTTTGCCCTCTCGTGCGTGAACTTGGTCAGTTCGCCAACCAATTTGTCGTCCGCGGGGCCGGCGAGAGCCGCTACGTCCCCTGCCTGGGGAAAACATCAAAAATCTGCGCCCAGATAGTACGGGGCACGGAGCCCCTGGTTACAATCGAATCAGGGCTCAAAACGGCGTCAAAACCGCTTCTATCCGGAGAACGGGGCCCCCCCCGTGACTCGACGGACGGACCGGTCGGCACGCCTGAGTAATCTACCCGGCGCGATCGGCGTCCAACCTTCTGAGAAGCAACTCGCATGTCCTTCGCCCGCCGTTTGCGGGGCGTCGCGCGCATCGACGCCCCGGTCCGTCCGCAGTCTACCCCAACTCGAGCCCGTCTCTCCACGCGCCTGCAAAATGGGCGAGCGGACCATGTGGAGTGGCTCGAAACGCGTAACCTGTTGGCCGTGTTTCACGTTTCGCTGAGCGGCGCCGACACGAACGACGGCTCCGCCGGCGCGCCGTTCCGCAGCCTGCAGGCCGCGGTGGCCGCTGCCTCGACAGCCTCCGACAGTGCCGACCGCATCCTGATCGCGAGCGGAACCTACAACGATCCGGCGCACGATGGCGCCGTCGAGGTCGCGGCCGATGACGAACTCGACACGCTGCAGATCGAAGGGGGCTACGCTAGCGATTTTCTCTCGCGAGATATCGTTGACGCCCCGACGATTTACGCTCCGCAATCGGGAGCAACCGGTATCACTTTGGGCGATGCCGGCATTACGCTCGACGGCATCCAACTGCTCGCCACCGACCTCACTACGGGGATCGATCTGCGGGCCGACGCGATCACTCTGCGCGATGTGAAAGTGACGGGAGGCAACGTGGGGATCGCCGCCGATCTGATCGCCGCGCCGAGCCTGGTGAGGATCAACATCTCGCAAACGACGGACGCCGCGATCGCGCTCGAGAACCTGAGCGGCACTTTGTTGCTCGACAATCTCACGATTGCCGACAATTCCGGCGCTGGATTGCGCGCCAAGTCGCTGGGGGGAAACAGCACCATCCAGGCCGGCGTCTACAACAACAACGCGGGCGATGCGCTCTCGTTTACGTCGACGCAGCGCGTGACGGCCACCAATATCACCGCTACTGGGAATGGACGCGGCCTGGTCGTCGATACCGCGGCGGGGGTAACGATTACCGGCGGTAATTACACCGACAACGTCAGCGCCGGTGTCTTTCTGACGCACGTATCGCTGCCCGGCGCTCTGGTCAGCGGCTTGCAGGCGAGCGCGACCGCCGGCATCGCCTTGCACGTCGTGGACGCCATCGGGCTGCAACTGACCGACCCGCAACTCTCGTCGGCCGCGCCTCATCCAGGCGCCGTGCTTGAATCGGTCAACTCGTTCGTATATATCGCTTCGTCCGGTGCGGAAGACGACGTCTTGCACTTTCGCAACGGATTGCTGACGCACAAACGTAACGATATTGGGCGATCGACGGTCGCGATTCCGCTGTCCACCGCCGTGGCACTGAGTGGAGGCAATGGCAACGATTCGCTCTCGATCGGCACGGGGAGCGGCTATCAGGACATCGTCGACGTCCTCGCCGGTCAGGTGGTCATACGTCGGGGGCCGAACCCGCTGGAAGCGGCCAGCCAGAACATCGGCTACGACTCGATCGAGACTCTTACCGTCTCGACCGAAGGAGGCGCCGATACGATTGCGGTGACCCTGGCGCCGACCGGCGCCCTGCCCGCGGTGCTGAATCTCAATGCCGACGATGAAAATGACGGCATCGAGATCAACCACGCGCTCATGAACCGCGCGATCACGATCAATCTCGACGGCGGCGCCGGCACGAATGGGCTGACCGTTTTCACGCGCAGCCCCGAACGCGACCGCGTCATCGTCCGCCCCGATTCCGTGGCCGTGCGTCCCGGTCCCACGAATCCACCGCGCCCGGAGCAAACGACTAACTTTGCGAAGATCTACTCGCTGGGTATTTACTCGGGCGACGGGGACGACACGATCGAGGTGCGCATGGCGGGCACCGCCGATGCAATTCCGCTCCATATCGATGCCGGCGGCGGAAGCAACGACGACGTGCGTTTCCTGACCGAAAGTGGCTATGAAGATCTGATTCGCATCGAAGAGAATCGGATCTCGGTGCAATTCGGCCCCACGCCGCAGTCGGCCCGTGCCCGCACGATTCCCTTCGTGGGGACGGAAATCGTGCAAGTGTTCGCGGCGGGCGGAGCCGACACGATCACGATCGCCGAACCTGCCCACGGTACCCTGCCCCGCGGGATCGCCATCTTCGGACAAGACGAAAACGACACCATTCGACTGCTGGTGGGCAACCGCACGTCGCAAGTAGCGATGGTCATCGATGGTGGCCTAGGTGATTTGAATCAATTCGAGCTCTATACGAACAGCGGCTACGAAGACGTCGTGACCATGGATGGCCTGAATCTCGTCACCCAGATCGGGCCCGATCCGCTTTCGGCCCAGACCAAGACGGCGTCGCTCAATAACATTTGGCGCGCCAATATCCGCACGGCGGGCGGCGCCGATTCGATTACCATCTCCCCCGCCTCGACTGGTACGTTCATCGCCGAGCTGAACATCTACAGCGAGGACGAAGCTGACCAGATCGCCATCAATCTCGGCGCCAGCGCCCTCGCTTCAGCCATCAATATCGATGGCGGCAACGGCGAGGGCGATACGCTCATCGTCAACGACATTCCCAATATCAATGGCCACCTTGAGGTGGACTATGTGGCCGCGCCGGGCGTGTTCGGCGTGCAACGTGTCGAGTTGATCAATCTACTCGGCGGAACCGGAGCGGATACCCTCATCAACAAGACTGCCTTCACCGCGGTGCTCAACGGTGGGCCGGGCAACGACACGCTCCTGGGGGGCGCCGGCATCGACTTCCTGCTCGGGGGAGCCGGCAACGACGTCATGAATGGCGGTGGCGGGATCGACATGCTTCTAGGAAGTGCTGGAGACGATTCGCTCTATGGCGGTGGCGGCCGCGATCTCCTCATCGGGGGCGCGGGAGGAGACTTCCTCGACGGTGGCGACGATGACGATATTCTCATTGCCGGCACCACCGTCTTCGACGATCAGCAAACGGCGCTCGACGCCATCTTCGGCGAGTGGACCACCTTCCGCCCCTACCTGACGCGCGTTGCCAACCTCACGGGCCAAGGTACAGGCCCGCGACGCAATGGCGATATCTTCCTTATCGGGGGGCTCACCGTGTTCGACGATGCAAGTGCGCTCGATATCGATACGCTCGTGGGGGGAGGCGGCAACGACCTGTTCTTCCTCAATATCGAGGAAGATCTGCTGCAGGACCTGCAAGGCGTGGAAGTGGCGATGCACGTCACGCAGAGCTCGTAGCAGGGGACGGCAGAATTGCTGTCCCGCTCGTGGCAGCAGTAATTTACGGCGGCCCATGCGGTGGTTGCTTCGGTCTCATCGCACTGCTTCCCCTGCGAGACAGCTTGATATCATGCTTTCGCGCGCGAGCCCCGGGCCGGGGCTCTCTCGACCGGTCAGGCCCCCCACATAGTTTGGGCTGACCTTGCCATTGGCTCGAATTGCGCAGAATCGCTCGATTTTGCCGGTTATGAGGCCGATACCTTGGGACGAGTTACGCCGCATTCTCTGCGCAGAGAGTTCGCGCGCGACGCTGTTTCAGGTCCAGCAGCACCGCATGGTACGTCTGTTCCCCACGCACGCCGGTCATCGAGCATGTCGCGACGGCTCGCGGCGTACGCTCCGCGCGTGGCTGGGATGCTTGCTGGGGCTGCTGTCGCTGCTGTCGAGTGCCTGTCGTCCGACGCGGGAGTTCTATTTTCACGACGAGAACGACCTGTCGCACTACAAGGGAGTGGCGACCACGATCGATTTTCCGAACGTCGAGACGCCCCCTCCACAAGCCGCGATGAGCATGCCGCCGCGCACGCTGTGGAACCACGAGAAGACCGACTACTGGAACCTCTCGCTGCAAGAAGCCGTGCAACTCGCCCTGGCGAATAGCCCGGTGATGCATGATCTGGGCGGTCGGGTGGTGGCCCTGCCCGAGGCTTCGCGCAGCGTCTACGATCCGGCCATCACCGAGACCGATCCGCGCTACGGCGTGCAAGCGGCCCTGAGCCGTTACGACGCCATTTGGTCGACCGGCGTCTTCTGGGAACGCGACGACCGGATGACGAACAATCTCATCCTGGGAGGCGGCGTTCGCGATCTGCAGCAAGACGGTGGACTGTTCCGCACGCAGATCCAAAAGACGACGGCCACGGGTGCGCAATTCGCCGCGCGGCACCATGTCGATTACGCGGCCAATAACCTCCCTTTCAATCTGTTCCCGAGCGCCTGGAACACGAACGTCGAGGCCGAGTTCCGCCAGCCGATGCTGCGGGGGGGTGGTCTCACGTTCAATCAGATCGCCGGCCCCGGCGCGCAGCCGGGCTTCTACTTCCAGAATGGCGTGCTGTTGGCACGCGTCGACACCGACCGTTCGCTGGCCGAGTTTGAAGAGGGCGTGCGCAACTTCGTGAACGAAGTGGAAAACGCCTACTGGGATCTGTACCTGGCCTATCGCGAACTGGACGCCGCGGTCGCCTCGCGCGACAGTGCCTTGCGAACCTGGCGCCGCGCCAAGGAACTCCTCGACCGTGGCGCCATCCAGGGAACCGCGGCCAACGAGGCTCGTGCCGCGGCGCAGTATTTCGCCTTCCGCGCAGCGGTCGAAAATGCCCTCAGTGGTCGTACCGGTGTGGCCACCCGGGCTACCGCCACGAGTCCCAGCGGCGCCCTGGTCGGCGCTGGCGGCCTCTATGCAGCCGAAAGCAACCTGCGCCTGATGATGGGTCTCACGGAAAACGACGGACGGCTGCTGCGTCCCGCCGAGGAGCCCACCACGGCTCGCGTCGCCTTCGAATGGACCGAGGTCGCTCCCGAAGCCCTCATACGCCGTGTCGAATTGCGCAAGCAGAAGTGGACGATCAAACGACGCGAGCTCGAATTGACCGCCGCGCGAAACTTCCTGCTGCCGAAGCTCGATGCCGTCGGGCTCTACCGCTGGCGCGGGTTTGGCAACGAGTTGCTCGACCCCAGCGGCAACCAGCCCGAGTTCCAGAACGCTTACGAGAATCTCACGTCGGGCAATTTCCAGGAATGGCAACTCGGCGTCCAGGCCGAGATCCCCCTCGGTTTCCGCGAGGGCTTTACCGCCGTGCGCAACGCGCAGCTCAAGCTCTCGCGCGAACGTCAGCTCTACTCGGAACAGGAACGTCAGGTCGCGCACGATCTGGCCGCCGCCATTCGCGAAATGCACCGCGCCTACGATGTCAGCCAGACGCGTATGAACCTGCGCATGCGGGCCAAGGATCGTGTCGATGCCCTCGAACGCGAACTCGACGCCGGACGCGAACGGCTCGATCAACTGCTCGACGCCCAACGCGATCTGGCCGAAGCCGACGCCGGTGCGATCCGGGCCTTGGTTGAATACAACCTGGCCATCAAGGCGGTTCACTTCCAGAAGGGATCGCTGCTCGACTACAACGAGATCCATCTCGCCGAGGGGCCCTGGCCGCGTAAGGCGTACGACGACGCGTTGCGTCAGGCCTATCGCCGTGCCGCCGCGTGCGAGCTCGACTATCGCATGAAGAAGTCGCAGGTCGTCAGTTGCGGTCCCTATGCACAGCAGACCGAGATGCTGCAAACCATAGAAGTCGAATCGGTGCCGGCGGGCGAGTCCGTGCCAGCGCCCCTGCCGAATGCCGCGCCTGCCGCTCCCCTACCGCCGACGGCGCCGATATCGCATCGAAGAACCGTACCACCGGAGGCAGCCCAGCTACCACCGCATCTCTCGGCCCCGCCAGCGAATGCGGGCTCTGGATCTCCAGCGCCACCGGAGGCAGCCTCCGCGCCCGCGTCTCGCGCACCGCTGGTGACGCCGGCGCCCGCGAATTCGTCCCCTGCGGACATGACGGGAAGCATCGCGCCAGTGAGCTTCTCATCTCCGCTGGGGGAAACGCTCAACATCGCACCTCGCCAGCAGTCCGTACCAGCCGCCGTGCCACCGGCCCCTGCCGACGCACGCCCCATGACCAGTTCGGCCACGTCGACGGACACGGTAGCGCCTCGCGAGGGACTTCTGCGATTGCCCCCCACGGTGCATTGATTCGCTTGCCTCCTTACGGTAGCCAGGACCACATCTCGACGCGCACGAAGCGGACGATCGGCCGCGCCAGCGCATTCCAGAAATAGTCGGGACCAATCTTGATGCGCGCGTAGCCAGTCATATCGGTGGCCAGCGTGTAGCTGGGGCGGTCGATCTCGGCATAGACCCGCACGTAGTGCGCGGCGGTCGGGTGCAAGGTCGACTGGCCGAGATTCTCGCGATCGGTGCGCACCCGGCGAGCATTCAATTCGCCGGCATCGAGGGCCACGGTCGATACACCCGTCACGCGGCCGGTGATCAACTCTCCGTTCGTGCCCCACAGTCGAATCTTTACGGGCTGACCCGACTTGATGTAGATCGCGGCATCCTCGGTCGCCGCGATCTCGGCACGCAGCACCGAGTCGTCCTGCACGATGGCAATCAAATCTCCAGGCTCGACGTGGTGCCCACGGCGTCGATCGAGGTGGGCCGTGACGATCTCCCCCCGAATCGGACTGCGGATGTCGATCATCTTCAGTTCGCTCTCGTGGTGCGAGAGACTGGCCTGAGTCTGTGCGACCTGGGCTTCGGCGGCGCGAATCTCCTCGTCGCGCGAGCCCGAGGTCAGCTTGGCGAGCTCTTCCTGGGCCGCTTTGAGTATCTCTTGCGCCTGATCGCGATCGAAGACGGCATTTTGCAGCTCAGCATCGGAAATCGTTTGCGAGCTGGCCAGTTTCTCAATGCGGTTGTATTCCTCGGTCGTATAGGATGCGCGATGTTTCGCCATTTCGACGCGATGACGGGCAATCTCGATCTCTTCCGGGCGCGTACCTGCCTTGAGCAGATCGAGCTTGGCCTGCGCCTCGGCCAGTTGCGCGCGCGTACGATCGACTTCGGCCCGTTGACGCCGGCCGCTGAGCCGCACGAGCACATCGTCCGTATCGACACGGTTGCCCTCGGCCAGCGCCAGTTCGGTCACTTCGCCGGCAGTCTGGGCGCGAATTCCCACTTCGGTGGTAGGCACCAGTCGGACATCGCCCCCAATTTCGTGGTCGTACGGCAAGAAGCCGCACGCAACCACCGCGGCCAGCAGCACGAGGCGCACCGGCCAGCGGATGTACCAGTGGCCGCCCCCTCGGACGAGCCAGCGGATGGCGGAAAAGGACATGAGAAACCTCCCGATTTCGCTGTGATACCACCAGACGACCAGTACCAGCACGACCATGGCGCCGCCAGCGCCAAAACCGCGCGTCAGAATCAGGCCGCCGAGGCCAATCAAGAACAAGTGAACCCACACGAGCCAGGCATCGTGCAACAGCCCATAGACGCGGAACCAGAACCGCGTGCGCGGCGGTAGGGCCTCGGGCGCGACTCGGCCAAAGAGCCAGGCACGCGTTTCGTGCTTGGCGCGATCCTCGAGTTGCGGTACCTCGCACGCGTAGCACAACAGCGCATACCCATCGAGCGGCGCCAGCGGATTGAGACGCAACAACAAACCTGCCAGCGCCGGCCCGGCAATAATCAGGCAGTACGAGCTCAACTCGCTGCCGGGATCGACGATCGTCCAGGTCACCAGGGCCAGCGAGCCGAACGCCAGTCGCACCCAGATGCCCAGGCTCAACAGCGTCCAGCGCGCCCGCTCATCCATGACGAAGAACGATTCTCCCAGATCGCACTTGAAATAGGGAATCAACCCGCGATGGAAATGAAGACGAAAACTTGTCACGATGCCGCCAAACACACGACACGCCATGCCCTTCAAGATCGCCGTCGGCATCCCCAACACGGTCACCGAGGCCGCCAGCCAGATGACGATCACCTCCTGCAGAGAGAATCGCCGGTGCAACAAGATGCTGGCGCGCTCCAGCCGATTGTAGTGCTGGAACAGAATCATCGCCGCGCACATCGTCAACAACAGGACCGGCACGGCCATCAGCGGATGCACCAGCCAGCCGAAAAAGAGCGCGAGCAGATCGAAGCGATGATTCAAACGTCCGTGGAGATCGTCGTTCGAAAAAGGTGCCGGTGGCGGCAAGGTTGGACCTGCCACATGCGCAGGCGCCGGAGAGACGATCTCGAGACGCTGCTGCTTCGCATCGACATCGACCACGAGCCCCTGCACCAAGAGCTGTTCGACGAACTCGCGCAGATAACGCGGCGGAATCTCGCGGCCGAAGCGGGCGTGAAACCGAGCGGCCATGTCCGCCAGCGTATGCTCGCCGTCGCAACAGGCCAGAAGATACCGCTCGTCGATCCCGAGTTCGAGAAAATCGCCCGTCTCGCGATCACGCGCCAAGAAGTGATCGGGCGCCGTGCGCACGATCTCGATCTGGGGGCGAAGACGGGGACGCATTTCGACACCAAGGACAGCAGGTTTGCTCGGACATGGGTCGCATGCTCCATCACGCGGATTTCGTCAGGCCCACGTGCGACGAGGTCGCGCCGAACGGCGCTCGCCAGGGGCCTTTTGTCCGACGGCAACGCGCCGTCGGTAGGCGTCTCATTTCTTACGGACGCCGTATGCTTCAGCTCCAGCGAATGCTCGGTTGACCCGCCGTATCAGCGGGCACCGGCAGTCCGGCGGCCGCTAATAAGCTGACACCCACGTCGAGCAAACGCAAACCTTCTACCTCGCCCCCCCCGGCCACGAGCGGGTCGCGGCTGATGAAGATTCCGCTCCAGTCGTGGTTCGCCTCGTCGGGACCGGTGTCATTCTCGGGGACGTAGATCTCGCGTCCACCGACCGTTCCCACGCTGCGCCAACTCATCATACCCCAGTACGTAATCAGGTCGGGCGGAATGTTGTTCTGCTCGCGGAACAATTCTTCAGGGCGATGGACTCGCGTGCCGATCGGCTGCCCGTCAGGACCGGGCAACGCCTCCATCTCGGCGATGATCCGGTCGCGCCAGGCCTCGTACTCGTGCGGCTCGATCACGCCATTTCGCTCGCGTCCCTTCACGTTGAAGAAAACGCGGGCATAGTAGCCCCCCTCGCTCCAGACACGGGTCTGCGACCAGTCGATCTTGAGCTTGGGCGTTGGAGTCGGCTCGCTCGGATATTCGTGCAGGACGAGGTACCCCTTTTGAATCAACCACTCATTGACGGCGATGCCGCCATACATCGGCTGCGCGCCATGGTCGGAGACGACCACGACCAGCGTCTCGGCCGGTAGCTTCGATAACAGGCGGCCGATGTAGCCGTCGATTTCACGATAGTAATCTCGCAAGGCCCAGCGGAAGGGATTATCCTCGCCCGGGAACTTGGGATGCGTCGGGTCGCAGTAGTGCCAGAAGCCGTGATGGATGCGATCGGTCCCCATCTCGACCATCCAGAACAGATCCCACGGCTGCGTCGTCGCCAGATGATCGGCCACGAGGAACCGCCGGCGCGTCATGGTGCGGATTTCTTCGAGCAGCCATTTCTTATCGTGCGTGCGAAAATTGCGCGCATCGATGATGTAGTCTCCCTCGGCCACACGGTCGACCTCGGGCGCCAGCGACTTGGGCACGCACCACGGCGATTCCTTGTCGGGTGTCAGAAAGCTGCTGATCATGATTCCCTTGGGGGGTTTCAGAATCGGAAACGTCTGCGGTACGCCCAGGCAGATCGAGGTTCGCCCGGCCGCACTGAAGTGATCCCAGATGCGTGGCTTTTTGATCGACGTCGATAAGGCCAGGCTGAGATTTTCGTAGCTGTGATCTTTGCGGTTGCGGAAACCGTAGACGCCCAGTTGGCCAGCATCGTAACCGCTGGTCATGCAGGCCCAGGCCGGCACCGTGATCGGCGGATGACAACTATTCAGCACGCCATAACTGCCCGACTCCATCAGTCCGCGCAGATGGGGCAATTCGTCGCGAAACTCTCGAAAGACCAGTGAGGCTTCAGCGCAATCAAGGCCAATGACGGCAATCGGACGAGGACGTGACAAGAGAATTCACCTGGAATAGCGAGTGGGAAAGCGACAGGCAGAAAGTGCGACTCCCGCATTTTGCAAGGTTCTCACCCCGTCCGGAAAAGAGTCCGGCTGGTGATCCTTCAAGGGCGATCGCAACTCCCACCTACGATTGTAACTACGTTCCCTCGTTCTCGTTCCAGCACAGAGTCGAGTTTTCAACGATCAGCGCCGCCATTCCCCCAACCTGGAAAGGGGACGAGTCCCGCCGAGAACTCGTCACTGGCGGCAAGGCGACAGCCCGGTTCCGTTAGAGCCGCGCCAACCGATACGACCCGACCTTTGCCCGCGCCTATGCCCCAAACTGTCGGGCAAGAAAATCGACGATCGCCTTTACCTGGAGCTCTTCCACGTAGCGGCCATCGACCATCAGCAGTTCCTCGAAGGGTAAGTCCTTGCGTTGGAATTGTCCTTCGATCGCCACTACCAATTGAACCACGTCGATCGACTCGAAGCCAAGATCTTCGATCAAACGTGTGTCACCCTGAATGCCACCCGTATAGGACGTATCCCAGTCGGCGGTCATGTCCGTCAAGATGGCGACGAGCTCGCGCTGAATGACGTCGCGATCGTACTGCACGCTCTTACCTTCGTTCGACATACCGGACATCTCTCCCACGATATTGAAACTGGACCTGAATCGCGGAACCCACGTCACGCCAACTGGCTGGTCGGAGTCCGTGCGACGAATCAACTTGCTCGTCGCACGGCACAAATCTCCAGCCAGTTTCGCGGTACGCTGGTGAGTTGGCAGTTCTCGAGGGCCTTGCCTACGGAAGCCTCGAGCGCTTGAGAAGCCAGTTCGACAGGATAGCCGCTCAGTGCGACCTTCGCCATCCCGCCGTAGGCGCCAATGGCCGCCAAGGCCGTGGGATTGAGCACGACCGTGCGCTCGTGGACATCGCGCACCTCGAAGCCGGCCTGCACCAGCATGTCCTGCCACTCGGACGGATTCAGCCACCGATTCTGGAACGCGCCGCGCGTCGTCCCGCGCACGCGTCGCGCGGGCGCTTCCCCCGCCGCAACGCGGTCTGCGTTGTACTGCTCGATCCAGGCCGTGGCTTCTTTGACCCATTCGTAAAAGGCCAGTTCCGTACCGGGCGGATAACAACCGGCGTAAAAACCCGAGTTGAAGGCGAAGATGCCCCCCGGCGCCAGTACCCGAGCCGCCGCGGCGAGCAACTTGCCCTTATCGTCGATGAGATGGATCGCGTTGGCGATCGTCACGCAATCGAAGGTCCCCTCGCCCAACGGCAATTCATCCGCCGTACCCACCGCCAGCGTCACATGGCGAGACTCGCCCGTCGGCGGAGGGGAGGCGCCCAAGTCCACGCGGTGGACCTTGTAACCCGCTTGCGCGTATTGCTGGGCGGCCAGTTCGATCTGCACCGGATCGAGATCGACGCCGTACAGGCTGGCCTGAGGAGCCGCCGCCAGCAGCATCTCTCCCACCGTGCCTGTTCCACAGGCCAGATCGAGGATCCGTCGCACGTTTTGCAGCGGCAGCCTGGCGACGAATTCCCGATTGGCTTCGAGGTAGGCAGGGTCGCGGCTGAATGGTTCGTAAGTCGTATTCGCGGTCGAAGAGTCGGCCATGGCACCTTCAGGCTCAAAGGGATTCAGCAGCCAGCATGCGGCGGCGAGTGGTCTCCGGTCCGCCATTTGCGGTACGGATCGCCAGCATAGCAAGGGTTATAAGGGCTCGCGACGAGCAGGCATTCACACACACGGCGCGCCGGCAGCGTCACCATAGCGAGACCGTGCTCGAACACCAAAGGAATTCCTCTCGCACGACGCGCTTGTTTCCCTAGGTCTGCCTATAATGGAGTGCCTGCCCCTCGTCCGAGTGGCGTCCATTGCATCGGTCGCATCGCTGCTGGTCATGTCGCACGATTCCTCACAGGGCCCTGTCATTCCGAAGGTCCGGTACATCGGGCGCAGCAATACCGCGCACCTGGCGCTGGCCAAGAGTCTCTTCGAACGTGGCCGGCACGGTCAGGCGCTCTCCGAGATTGATGCCGTGTTGCGCGAAAGCCCCGAACTTTCGACGGCGCACATGCTCAAGGGATTGATTCTGGCACGGCTGGCCGACTACGAGGCAGCGCTACCCTGCCTCGAAACCGCCGTGCGTCTCGACGAGACGCTCGCCGCCGCCTGCTTGGCTCTCTCCTATGTTCGACTCGAGTTGCAGAATGTTAACGGCGCCTTGGCTGCCGCCGAACAGGCGGTTGCCGCCGAGCCAGACAATTCGAACGCCTACCTCATGTTGGGCGATTCGCTCGTGGCACTCGCCCGGGCAGAAGACGCCATCGCGGCCTACCGTGAGGTCCTGCGTCACAATTCCCTAGAGACCGTGGCGCGCTACAAATTGGCGCGGCTGCTGGCCGAGGTGGGACGCGAGCCAGAGGCGTTCGACGAAGTGCTCAAAGCCCAGCGGATGAACCCCCTGAATCCAGAACACCGTCTGCTGTTGGGCGATCTGTTGCGCGGTCGCGGTCGATACGACGAGGCCGTGCAAGAATACAAACTGGCCGCCGAACTGCAGCAGAAAAAAGGGACCGCTTACGCCCGGATCGGCGACACGTACCTCGAACAAGGCTTCAAAAGCGAGGCCCTCGGGGCCTATCGTGTTGCCCTGCGCCGCGATCCCAAGCAGGTCCAGTGCTACGTGGGCATCGGGCGTATTCAGCTCGCTGCCGGACGAATCGCCGAAGCGATCGACATGGCCCGGGGAGCGCTTGCCATCGATGCCCGGCTGCCGGCGGCCCTAGCGCTGCTGGCCGAGGCCGAACGCTCGGAGACGGCCGGTTAACGTTTGCCTCCACGGTTTGTCGAGTCGCTCGAACGGCGAGCCCATCGCGGTTCACCTGCCAACCGAACCGACCCCGTCATAGGCCATGCCAGGGACAGCGAATCTTCACAACGGCAATGGGAAGCCGCTCGTATCGGTTTCCGTCTCTCCCGCGGCGTGATCGTTCAGCACGTCCTGCAGCAGATTGTAGATGAACCAGTCGAGGTCCGTCGCGCCACCGGTCAGATGATCGACCGAGCCTTCGTCGAAGACGGTGGTGCCGGGAATCAGGTAAGTGCTACCGTTCGCGCCCCCCGCGGTGCCGGTGAGATGCTCGATCCGTGTCGCGTAACTGTTGGCCGAAGACCACTCGGCGTGGATCGCCAACAGGGCCGCGGCGTTCAGGTCGAAATTCGTCTTGTCGGCAATCAAAAGATCCTCGCCCCCCTCTCCCTTGAGCGTATCGGCTCCATAGCCACCGACGAGCAGGTCGATGCCGGTGCCGCCAACGAGGCTATCCGCGCCGCCGGCCCCGCTTAAGACGTCATTGCCGGCGCCGCCGACGAGCGTATCGCTCCCTTCGCTGCCGTCGCCGCCGGTGATCAGGTCGTGATCGTTGCCGCCATCGATGAAGTCATTGCCGTGATGGCCGAAGAGTTGATCGTTGCCGTCATCGCCGAAGATCGAGTCGGCGCGCCCTTCCGCGCCGTCGCTGCCGTCGCCGAGGATCGTATCGTTGCCGTCGCCGCCGCGAAGCGTGTCCTTGCCCCCTTCGAGGCCATCTCCTTCGATGAGGTCGTTGCCGGCGCCGCCGGTGATCGAATCGTTTCCTTCGGCGCCGTCTCCCTTCGCGCCAACAAACTCACCCCGGAGGATGTCGTTGCCGCCGCCACCCATGAGCGTATCGCTGTGACGGCCCCCCTCGAGCGTGGCAGGAATCGTGGTCAACGTCGAGGCATTGAGAACATCGTTGCCTGAGTTGCCGCGGCCGATCACACGACCGCCGACGCTGGAGAAGTTCTCGGTCGAGTTGACTGTGAAGCCACCAACCGTCAGGGTGCGGACCTGTACCTGGCCAGGCCCCGTCTGCTGAAACTCGACCGAGTCGTTACCGTTGGAACCTTCCCAGACGATATCGGACCCGAGTTGCGACAAGCTGTAGACGTGGATCGTATGCGTGGCGACCACGCTTTGTCCGCCATCCTTGTCGGTCGCTCGGACCCCGATCTTATAGGTGCCCGCGACACTGAAGGCGCGGCTCGTCCCCAGGCCGCTTGGTCCGACAAGCGTTTGGTCGAACGTGCCGTCGCCATTCCAGTCGATGTCGTAGACGAAGCCAATGGCCTGATCCTGTGGAGCGGGATCCAGCGCCGTCAACGTAAAGTTCTGCAACACCCCCGCCTTCGTAAAATTCGGGCCGGTGATGCCCGCGGTTGGCGGCGTGTTCACCACCGTTAATTGCAATGTCTCGGAATCCATGAGCAGCCCCGTGCCATTGTCCGTCACAGTGACGGTAATGGAGACCGGATTGGGCGCCACGAGATTGCTATCTCCCGGCGTCCAGCTAATCGTCGCCTGACGGGGGCCAGGACCCGGCGTAATGATCATTCCTGAAGGAGCCCCCGGGCCGAGGCTGAACGTGAGCGTATCGCCGGGGTCGTAATCGGTCGCCGTAACGATCAGGCTCAGGGTACCTTCGCCGATCGTCTGATTGCCGATCGGTGCCAGAATCGGCGCGTCGTTCGCGGTCTTCACGCTGGTCTTGGCAAACGTGTGCAGATCGGTTCGTGGCTGGGTACCACCAACGAGCGTGAAATTGGTCAGGCCCCGCTGCAAGGCGAGCAAGAACGACTTTAACGTCGCGGGGTCGCTCCCCGACGTCAATTGCAGCCGCGCGAACATCGCGTACTCGTTGACGCCGACGTTCGTCTGCGAGGTGGTACCGCCGACATTGCGGAAACGCCCATTGGCGTCGTCCACCGTGCCCGTGGCCGCCCCGGTGAAGATCGTCCCATGACTGATCGAAATGCCATTCGCCAGCGCGGTATCGTAGAACAGATCGAGCGAGCCCCCGGAGATGCCCGTGGCGCCCGGCGCCTTGACCCACAACTCGATGTAGAACGTATTCAAGTCGGGAATCTCGGTCACGTTTGCCGGCAGCGTGGCTGAACGCTCGCCCGTCGTGGGCTGCATGACGACCACCGGGAATATCTGCACCGGCTCGTCCAGCGGTGGCGTCTTCTCGCGGAACAAGAAGTTGTAGAACGTCGACATGTCACTTTGCGTGAATGTGTGACCGCGACCTTCCTGGATGAACAGTTCATACTCGCGCGACGTGTACGGCAAGGCGTTCCCCAGCGTATCGATCTCGTGGAACATGTTGATCGCGCGGCTGGGACGGCTCGGACCCTGCAGCATCGCCAGCTCGCTCGTGTCCTCGAGATCGCTGTCGAGCTGACCGATCCAGACCATCATGCGGTGCTGCAAGTAGGCCGACTCGTCCAGCGTGACTCCGTACGGTGGGGGGCTGAGTACCGTCTCCTGGAGACCGTAGGGATAGAGCACCGAGTCGTCCGGCAACGTGTGACGGTCGGATCCGGCAATGACCGCCGCCGCCACGCGCGTCGGGCGTGCCGCCGCGAAGGCCTCGACGAAGTGCGATCCGCGCGAGAAACCGAACATGTAAAGTTGGCTGTCGTCTCCGACGCCCGTGATCGTCGTCAAAGTATCGAGAAACTCGAGCAACGATTCGTCGAGCGCGCTGTCGTCTTGCGGATTCCAGGCGAGCGTGCCGTATCCCTCGTACTTCCCTCCCGAACGATAATAAGGAGCCACGACGATCAGGCCATCGACACCATTGGTCGGATCGGCCACGTAACGGGCCCAGTTGACCGTGTGGGGGAGAATCTCGCGCTCGCCACCATGGACCGATACCAGGATCGGCGTGTTCGGCCCGACATTGCCGAAGAAGGCCACGCGATACAGTTCTTCGGAGTCGCCGGTGTTCACAC
This sequence comes from Pirellulales bacterium, assembly GCA_019636335.1. NCBI lineage: Bacteria > Pseudomonadati > Planctomycetota > Planctomycetia > Pirellulales > Pirellulales bacterium. The sequence goes on along the minus strand of JAHBXR010000001.1, from coordinate 514,238 downwards.
GGTGAAACACATTGGGCGTCATGTTCGACGTGAGAAACTGCGCATTCTTGTAGATTTTCACGTCGTCAATGGCGAATCCTTCCGTGGGGAAGGACTGGTCGTCGTACTGCGACCACTTGATGCGGAAGTTCGCATTGAACGATAAGTTTGCGCCAGGATATTGCGCATTGATGCGATTGATTTCCGCACCAAGGTCGAACTCGAACAACTGCCACAGACCGTCCCCTTCGCGACTGAACGGGAAGGGAGAATTCACGACGTCGCGCAGTTCATAATAGTTGATGCCGTCGCTGCTGATCGAGACGCCGTCCCCCAGCGCGCCCAGCAGATGCGAGCCCGTCGGCAGCGCATCGTAGGCCTCTCCCACCGTCAGGGAACCGAGCTCGCCTTCCCTCTGGTAGAAGGTCAGGATCGCGGTCGCGCCGGTAGCGGCATTGCCGACCGACGACATGTTGATCGGCAGCACCAACTCGTTGAGATCCTTGCCGGCGTTGGCCGCACTCGAATCGAACATGAAAGACCGCGTGCCCGACCCGACGGAATGCGCCGAATTCAGACTCGCGCGACCGTCGCCGTAATTGAAGACGAGCCATTCCGGTCGCAGCGTCGGGTTCTCGAAGTCGTCCGAGAACATCGTCGGACGCCGAATGCCAACGTGACCAGTGCGCGTGTCCTTCTTGAGAGCGAAGCCGTCGTCCTGCACGGTCACCACAAACGAAAACTCGCTGGGCGAGCTGATCGTCGGCAACCAGGTGACCGTCGCCGTCGTGGCATTGATCTGCGTGATCGTCATGCCCGCCGCCAGGGCGGCCTCATCGAGCGAGAAGGTAAGAATATCTCCGGCGTTCGCGTCGGTCGCTTGCACCGTCCACGAGAGCGCCGGCCCCCCTTCGTAGATCTCCGACAGGATCGGCGTCGTAATCACAGGGGCGTCGTTCTTGGGCGTCAGCAAGAAGGCCTCGGTCTGCCCACTCGGGTTGCGGCCGTACCCCACGATCTGCCCGTGGTCGTTCACGTCGGTGGCATATTGCAGAATCCAGCCGGCGCCCGAGGAATCGACCACTGTGTTCAGGTCGATGGCCACGGGCAGCGCATCGGGATTCGGAAACGAGTGAGAGGGCAAGAACACCCAGGCCCGTTGCTGCAGCGAGATCGGCATCTGGGCCGTGCCGACGACGGTGAGAAACTCGTTGATCGCCAGCGCGCGGCTGAACTTCGACTGCACGCCCCCTTCCTTGATCGGCAGAATCGGGATGAAGTAGTTCGGGTCGCTGGTCGACTTATTGAGATTCCAGACGCCCGCGATGATTCCCTGGGGAATATCGTCTCCCGTGGCCAGATCGATCGCCATCGTCAACTGCTCGCCCGCGACGAGGAGCAGATCGTTGATGTCGTTCGCGGAACTGAATTGATGCGCGGGCTGGTTGGAGAAAACCGGAAAATTCTCGGGATCGTCTGGCACAACCGGTTGGTCCTGGACCAACGGCCGCATTCCGTTGATCGGATCCCACACGAACGCCCCGATGTGCTGCTGGCTGACCCAGTCTCCCCCCGGCGTGTTCGGCGGATCGAGCACCCCGGTCGCGCGGTAGCTGCGTCCCACGACCATGCCATGATTGTTCATTCCCAGCCCTGCGCTGATATTCTGCCCCCCCGGCAGATCGCCGAGGTCGAGCATGCCAGCCCGCGAGCCTTGCGTGATGGTGGTCGACGTCACGGCGCCGGAGTTGATCGTGTTGTTCTCCGCCAGTGAATAGACCGGCGGCATATTGTGATTGGCGCGGGCTCCCTGGAAGGTGATCGTCCAGGGAGCGGCGGGGCCAGGTCCGCCCGTGACGCTCACGTTGCCAGCGCCGATGGTCGATAGCGCGGCCAGGGCGGCCTGCACGGTGGCGGCGCTGGCGTTGTACGCAATAGCCGCGGTGGTCTGTCCCGAGAAGGTGAGCTTGAAGGTGCCGCTCGTTGGCGCCGTCCCCGAGAACGAAATCTGCTGCACTTCGTTGCGATTCGCGTCCCCCCACAGAAAGGCGTGTTGTTGCGCACCGCCGCCGCTGGCCCCGGTTACCTGGTGCGACGAGTTGATCGCCATGCCGGCGCTCCAACCACTCAACACGCCGAGATCCGTAAAGCTTTGGGTATTCGGGTTGTAAAGAAATGCTCGATCGCCATTCGCGCTCGTACCCAGCGCGGTCGAATTGTCGAGCGGCGTACTCGTGTAAATATCGGGACGGAATGTCGAACTACCGCTGCGCCCCGTGATCCAACCATCGCTCGATACATCCGTCGCGGTCGCCGCCGACTTTCCGGGCAGCGCGCCGAGATCGGTCACGGTGTGTGCCACGGAATCGAAATCCGCGACACGAAAGCCTGACGAGCCGCTTCCGCCGCCGACGATGTCGAGCCCGTTGTTGATGCCGTCGGCCCAACTGAAGAACGCCCCCGCGGGCAAATCGCCCAAGGGCGTCAAAGTGTAGCTCAACGCCAGCAAGCGACGTTCTTCCAGAGGATCGAGGTGCAGCGCACGCCGCTCGCGCCGCGAGGTAGCGCCAGCTCCCCAGCGCCAGAAACGACTGGATCGATTGGCCAAACGAAGCGAACGGAGGGAATCGAAAGTCATGGAGAAAGCGCCTCGGGATATCGGAAGTCCTATTTCGCAATTCCTAAGTACGGCGAGTTCGGTAGCGTCGTGGCGGTAGACGGAGCAGTTTCATGTCATCGGCGCACGTCGCAACGACATGAGCATGGGAATACGCCCGGGCAAGGCTCGGTGCGCTTCGCGATAAGACGCGATCGTGTTGTCGGCAGTAGGGACACAAGGCGCGCAGTCTGACAAGCAACAACCCGTTTCACGCCGCTCTGGTTGAATGCTCTCTTTCCCCGCAGCGCAGCACGACAATGTTCACCAAGGAAGAACCAGCAGTACAAATACCGGTCTTGTGAAACGAGTGCGCTCCAAGGCCTGCACAACGTTTTTGGCTTGGGAAACACCGAACGGGGCTTCCGCTACCTCAACGTCCCCACCGAGGCATGACAACACGCACGACCGCTAGAATCGGAACCTAACCAGATCGGCGACATTATGGAGCGGAACTGCAAACAGAGCAAGGTTTTTCTGTCAAACTTAACAGTGTCCCCAACCTGAGGGAGTGCCCCCGAGGAGGACGCTTCAATAGGGCGGCGCGTCGCCACCGGTTCCTTACTCCGCTGAGGCGCGTTCCTTCGCCGGCAAGGAGAACTGCTGAAAGAACTGCCACATCAGCTCGCTCGCGTCGACGTTCGTCACCAGTTTACCGGTGCCCAGCCCCGCCGTAATGTCGGCGCCGCCAGGCCAGGTGTGCCCCCCATCGGTGAGCTCGTACAGTTCCACCGGCGCGCCCTTCGCGCCGGCGTCCGCGCGGGGCAGATACCTTCGAATCACGACGTCGGAGCTCTCCTGCACTTCGGGACGCTCGACGTCGCATTGATTCGCCCGACACCACCAGGCGATCGTGTCGGGTACGGAGCGGTGGTCCACCTTCAGCAGGCCGTTGGGTCCAAAACCGCCTGAAAATGGGACATTTCTGTCCTGCCGGCCGTGAAAGTGAAGGACGGGCACGCCACGATCTGGTACCGGGCCGTCTACCCCCAGGGTGCCCGCGACCGGGGAAATCGCCGTGATGCGATCCGGCAGTTCGCACGCCAGACGATAGGCCAGCATCGCGCCATTGCTGATCCCGGTGGCATAAATCCGGCGAGCATCGAGGGAGTATTGCTTGCTCAAATCATCGAGCAGCGCGGCGACGAAACCCACGTCATCGATCTGCTTGTCGACCGCGTAAGCGCAGCACGAGCCGGCGTTCCACGTGAGCAATTTGTGACGCAGCCGGCCGCTCCCCTCCGGGTAGACGACCAGGAAGCCGTGTCGGTCTGCCACCTCATTCATGCGAGATTGGCGCCGCGCCGCGTCGGCGTTGCCACCCCCCCCATGAAAGTTCAACACGACCGGCAGCGGCTGCGTGCCATCGTGCCCTTCGGGCACGTGGACGTAGTAGTAGCGGTCGCGGTCGCCGTGGCGCAATTGATGTTCAACGTCGCGATTCAAGATCGAGGCCTCGGCCTGAAGTCGGGAGTGTCGCAACAGCGCCAGGCCCAAGACCCCGGAGCAGGCGACGGCGATGATGAAAATGGCGGCACGCCAGGGCAAGCTGCGCCGGCGAGTCGCCTCGGCATCGTAGTCGGAGCGAGCGTAGCCCGGCATGACGTCATCTTCGGGTTGCGATCCACTCGGGGGGGCTGCCGCGACGGCATCACCGCGATGCCGCTCAGCATACACGACGTCGACAACGCCAGAATAGCGCCGCGCTGCGGAAAGAACGGTCATTTCGCCGATAGAGCCGTGGACGGGTTGCGTCACCAGCATGTGTAGAACCGTGAAGAATGCCGCAAAAACCCACGAAAATGTTGCTTTCCGGGCAATGTCGACTATGCTGGTTTCCTGATGTCGATGCTGCAATGATCGGGCGATATTCAATTCGCATATTGCCCGATTGGTATGAGGCCGAGGACGCGATCGAATACGGATACGTCGCGGTGGCGCGCGTCGTTCTGGCGATCATTTGGGAGCGATCGAGGTCGCTCTCTCACGCACCTGAAGATTCGCTCTCCTGCCGAGCGATCGGTACGCAACTCCCCTGCACCGCTCAGCATCGACCTGCGCCGGTCGAAGAGGCAACTTCCCTGCGCATGGTTCGCTGTGCGCGGGGCAAAGAGAAGAAGTGGGGCAAGCCGCGGTTTGGATTCATCCGTTGTCTTCTTCGGCGTTGCGCCGGTGGATAGGTGTACGTGACAGCGCGTCGTGCAAACGCGGGCTCGCCTGGTGACGGCCAACAAGCCGAGCCTGTCGTTCACTCGGAAAACTCCGTCAGATCGTTCCGCCCGACTCTCGAAAACTTCGACTTCTACGTCGCCAATCCGCTCGGACTTTGCGATGCGGGGCCGGCTATTGCCGCGGCACGCGCCGGTGGCGTGGGGTTGCTCGATCTCAGTTTCTGTCGCGACGGCGAGCTTGTCCGTCGCGAGGCGGCTCGATTGCGCTCGGCCACCGACGGTCGGGTTGGCCTGATCCTCGACGCGAGCGATGAACATCTTGCCCACGATGCTCTCGCCGCGATTGGTTCCTGTGATCTCGTCGTCGTCGCACCTTACCCCTATGGAGCGAATCTCGGTCCCGAGGCGGCGGATCGCCTGTGCCCCTGTCTCGACCAAGCCCGGGAAGTCGCGTCGCGCGTGGGCATGGTCGTCTCGTGCGAGCAGCAGGCTCACTGGGCCGCCGAGCACGGGATCGATTTGCTGCTGGCCAAGGGGCACGAGTCGGGCGGCTGCGTCGGTGACGAGACGAGCCTGATCTTGCTACAACGCCTGCTCGCGCGGCAGCAACTCCCCATCGTGGTTTGGGGGGGGATCGGCCGCCGAACGGTGGCCGCGGCGTTTGTGGCCGGCGCGCACGGCGTCGTGCTCGACTGGCAACTCGCCCTGACGAGCGAATCACCAATCCCCGCCCCGTTTCGGCGGCGTCTCGCGCAGATCGATGGCAGCGAGACCGTGGCGCTCGAAAGCCCAGCCGGGGGCCAATTCAGGCTCTTTTCGCAGCCCGGCTACACCGCCGCTGCGACGCTCGAGGGGGTGGCCGATCGCCTCTTGGCCGCGCCATCGTCGCAGGCCGACGTGGCGGGCGCCGCCCACGAGTGGCAGCAGGCCATCGCCGTCGGGCTCAGCCAACGGTCCGAGCGGGAACGTATCTGGGCCATCGGTCAAGATGCCGCCTTGGCAGTTTCCTGGTCGCGTGAAGTGCAATCGATTGGCCAGGCGTTGCGCATGCTGCGCCGCGATTTGCGCAAGTCGGTCACGGCAGCGCGGCGTCAATCGGCTGTGCGTCCTGGCAACCCGCTGGCCGAATCGCATGGGACGGAGTTCCCCGTCGTGCAAGGGCCGATGACGCGCGTCAGCGACGTGCCGGAGTTCGCCCAGGCGGTTGCCGAGGCGGGGGGCCTGCCATTTCTCGCCCTGGCACTCATGTCCCCCGAGCAGGTTCGCAAATTGCTCGAAGCGACCCGTGATCTGCTCGGTCCGCTTCCCTGGGGCGTGGGCGTCCTGGGCTTCGTCGATCGTGATCTGCGGGCGCGGCAATTCGCCGTTATCGAAGAGGTGCGTCCTCCCTTCGCGGTGATCGCCGGGGGGCGCCCCGACCAGGCCGCCTCGCTCGAGGCCCGCGGCATCACCACCTATCTGCACGTCCCCTCCCCCGGCATGTTGTCGATGTTCCTCTCCGAAGGGGCACGGCGCTTCGTCTTCGAGGGACGCGAATGCGGGGGACACGTCGGTCCGCGCAGCAGCTTTGTGCTGTGGGAGAGCATGATCCAGGTGCTGCTCGACGCCCCCTTGTCCCCCCAGCAGGCCGCGGACGTTCACGTACTCTTTGCCGGTGGTATCCACGATGGGCTCAGTGCGGCCATGGTCTCGGTGCTGGCCGAATCGCTCATCGAGCGCGGCATGAAGGTGGGCGTACTGCTGGGAACTGCCTACCTGTTCACGCACGAAATTGTCGCCTCGGGGGCCATCGTCGAAGGCTTTCAACAAGCAGCCATCCAGACCGATCAAACGGTCCTGCTCGAGACGGGCCCCGGCCATGCGACACGCTGCGCTCGGACGGAGTTTTACGACGCCTTCCTGACCGAGAAACGCCGTCTCAAGCAAGAGGCGGTGCCCGCCGAACGCATTCGCGAAGAGCTCGAGCAAATGAATCTCGGCCGTTTGCGGATCGCCTCGAAGGGGGTCGCACGCAAAACGTCTCCTCCCCCCGGCGAGAGTCCCTACGCGCACCTTCCGCCCGACGAGCAGCGGCGCGAGGGAATGTACATGATCGGCCAGTTGGCGGCGCTGCGCGATCACCGCTCCACCTGTCGCGAACTGCACGAGGACGTTTGCCTAGGCGCCCAGCGACTCCTGGCCGCGGGCGAACGAGAGGAACCGCACCAGGTGGCCCCCACGGCCGACGCTCCGCCGACGCTCGACATCGCGATCGTCGGCATGTCGTGCCTCTTTCCCGGCGCCGAAGACCTGGTTTCCTACTGGCGCAACGTGATCGAGCGGCGCGATGTCGTCCGCGAGATTCCGCGCGACCGCTTCGAATGGGAACGCTGGTTCGATGCCGACCGCTCGGCCGAAGACAAGATCTACAGCCGTTGGGGTGGCTTTCTCGACGACGTCGAGTTCGATCCGCTGCGCTATGGCGTCCCGCCGGCGGCCCTTCGTCAGATCGAGCCCATGCAGTTGCTCACGCTGGTGCTCGTCGATCGCGCGCTTCGCGACGCGAGTTACGATCGCGAGAACCCTCACAAAGAGCGCACCAGCGTCATCTTTGGCGCGGGGGGAGGCATTGCCGAGCTTGGCACTGGCTACGCCGTGCGGGCAATGATGCCGCAGATCGCCGAAAACTCCAGCCCCGCGGTGCTCGACGCGCTCCCCACCTGGTCCGAAGACAGCTTCGCCGGCATCCTCATGAACGTGGTTGCCGGACGCGTGGCGAATCGTTTCGACTTCGGCGGCGTGAACTTCACGGTCGATGCCGCGTGCGCGTCGTCGCTGGCCGCGATCTATCTCGCCTGCCGCGAGTTGGTCGAGCGCACGAGCGACATGGTCGTCTGCGGCGGGTGCGATACGCTGCAGAGCCCCTTTACGTACCTCTGTTTCGGCACCGCCGGGGCTCTTTCGCCCACGGGGCGCTCGCGCACGTTCGACTCCCAGTCCGACGGCATCGCCATTAGCGAAGGGCTGGCCGCGGTCGTGCTCAAGCGGCGCGAAGATGCCGAACGGGATGGAGATCGCATTTACGCCGTGATTCGCGCGGTGGCGGGCGGTTCGGATGGCCGCAGCAAGGGCATGACCGCGCCTCGCATGGAAGGCCAGCTTCGCACGCTGGAGCGCGCGTACGCCCAGGCACGCTTCAATCCCGCGACTGTCGGGTTGTTCGAAGCACACGGCACCGGCACCGTCGTCGGCGATCAGACCGAGTGTCGCGCCCTGGGGCGATTGCTCACTTTGGCAGGCTCCGCAGCGCGGCAGGCGGCGGTCGGCAGCGTCAAGTCGATGATGGGTCACACAAAATGCACCGCCGGCGTAGCGGGCGTCATCAAGTCGGCATTGGCGCTCTACTATCGGGCCCTGCCCCCCACGATGCACGTCGAACGCCCCAATCCCGAGGCAGGCCTCGTCGACGGCCCCCTTTACGTCAACTCGCAGTTGCGTCCCTGGATTCGTAGCGAGCATCCCCGTCGCGCGGGCATCTCGTCGTTCGGCTTCGGCGGAACGAACTTTCACGCCGTGCTCGAGGAATACGCGGCGGCCGCCACGCCGACCCCGCCCGTGGCACGCCGTTTCCGAGAAGCCGAATTGTTCCTGCTGGCCGACTCGACACCAGCCGGACTCGCACGTCGCGCGCAAGGATTCGCCAAACAAGTCCGCGCGGCCGTCGAAGCCGGCGCCGAAGTCGATCTGCCGAACCTCGCCTTCACCTGGCACGCGCGTCAGGCAAGTGCCAGTGGCGTCTACAGGGCAGCGGTCGTCGCGCCGAATGCCGAGCAATTGGCCGTACAACTCGACGTGCTTGCCGCGCATCTTTCCGTGGCGACCGGTGCTGGGCCGCCGGCATTGCCCCCCGGCGTGTTCTATTCTTCGACTCCGTTGGCAGACTCGGGCAAGATCGCCTTCCTCTATCCGGGGCAAGGTTCGCAATTCGTCGAGATGTTGCGCGACCTGGCGCTTGACTTCAGCGACGTGAACAATGCCTTTGCCCGGGCCGATGGCGTTCTGGCCGGCTCCTACGATCGCGCACTGAGTCGCTATATCTTCCCGCCCCCCACGTTCGACGACGATCAGCGCCGGCTTGCGGCCGAAGAACTCAAGGCGACCGACGTCCTGCAACCGGCGCTCGGCGTGTGTGATTGGGCCCTGCACCGCTTGCTCGACAGCTTTGGCGTGCGTCCCGAGATGGTGGCCGGTCACAGTTATGGCGAACTGGTCGCCCTCTGTGCCGCGGGCACGATCGACGAAGAGCAACTCTATCGCCTCTCTTTAGCGCGTGGCCGTGCCATTGCCGATCTGGCGCGGGAAGGCGAAGGACGCGAACTGGGGCAAATGCTCGCCGTGCGCGGCTCGGCCGAACAGGTCGCCCAGGCGATCGGCGATGTGGCCGAGGTCTGGCTCGCCAACCTCAACAGTCCTCGACAAACGATCGTCAGTGGAACCGCGGCGGGACTTGCCGAGGCGGCTCGACGCTGTGACGCGGCCAGGCTGGCGACCACTCCTATTCCCGTCGCCTGCGCGTTTCACAGTCCGTTGATGGATCCGGCCCGCGAGCGCTTCGCCACCGATCTGGCCGCGTGCGACTTTGCGCCCCCGCAGTTGGCCACGTTCAGCAACGCCACCGCCACGCCGTATCCCGGCGAAGCCGCCGCAGTGCGAGAACTGCTGATGCAGCATCTCACCGGCCAGGTGCGCTTTGCCGACGAGATCGAAGCGATGTATGCAGCCGGGGCGCGAATCTTCGTCGAGGCCGGCCCCGGGCGGGTTCTCTCGCGACTCGTCGCCGAGATCCTTGGCGATCGTCCCCATGTCGCCGTCGCCACGCAGTTGTCGAATCGCGCCGGCTATAGCGAATGGCTGGCGGCACTCGCCGAGATCTACGCGCAAGGCGTCCCGGTCGATGCCGAGCGATTGTATGCGGGTCGCCAGGTCGAGCTTATCGATCTCGCCTCGCTTGCCAGCCAGGTCCAGCGTGCCCCGGCGCCACACGTGTGGCTGGTCAATGGCGGCTATGCACGACCCTCGAGCGAACCGCCGCGCGTCCTGCAGCCACGGGCGCGATTGGTAGATCTCCATGCCACGGTTACGGAGACAACGGTCCCCGTCATGCAGAAGCCCACGCCCGAATCGGTGTCCGCAACGCAAACGCCTACCCCCGCGCCGGTTCCTCCCCCGGCGCCCTACATGGTCGCGCCGGCGAACATGCCTGCGCACGTCGTGGCGGGAGCCGTGCCAGCCACGACCGCCGGTCCGGTTGTGAGCAGTCCGGCCTCGCTGAGCGTGCCCCCCGAGGCGCTGGCCGACTTCCAGGACACGATGCGGATGTTCCTGCGTACGCAGGAATCGGTACTCTCGGCGATGTTCGGCGGTGGTGCGATGCCGGCGCCGGCGGAATCGCAGACGTATGTATCAGTGGCGGCCGTGGCACCGCCGGCGTTTGCCCCCCTGCCCCCCTCGGGCGAACGGGCCGCATCGGTGCCCGTCGCAGCACCACCGGCCACACCGGCCCCGCAACCAGAACCTGCCCCGGTGATCGCCGCGCCGCTACCAGTGGCCCCGCCTGCCGCCACGCCAGCCACACCGCTACCAATGGCGGCCGATCTGCCGCAATTGCTCGTCGACATTGCCAGCGATCGCACGGGCTATCCCGCCGACATGTTGCCGATGGAGGCCAACCTCGAGGCCGATCTCGGCATCGACTCGATCAAACGGGTCGAGATCATCGGCGCGTTCCGCCGTGCCGCGGTGCCGCAAGTCGAAGAGCCGCCCGCCTGGTTCATGGAGCGCGTCAGTGGCGCCGCGACGTTGCGCGACATCCTGGCGGGGGTCGAGCAACTCGCCCAGGAGACGCAGGGGAACACACCGGCGACGGCCGTACAGGAAAAGCTGCAAGAAAGCCTGGTCGTCGTGCAAGGCCACGATGGCGCGAGCGCACACGATGAGTCGAAGTCCCCCGAGGAGTTGACGACCCTCCTCGTCGGCGTCGTCAGCGAACGCACCGGTTATCCGGCCGACATGCTCGACCTCGAGGCCAATCTCGAGGCCGACCTGGGCATCGATTCCATCAAGCGGGTCGAGATTATCGGCGCGTTCCGCCGTGCAGCTGTGCCCGCGGTCAAGGATCCTCCCAGTTGGTTCATGGAGCAGATGAGCGGCGCCACCAGCCTCCGCACGATCGTCGAAGGGGTCGTGCGCTTGTCGAGTAGCGGCTCGGCTACCGTCGCGGCCAAGGCTGCACCGGCAACAACTCCCACGCGGACGGCGGCCCCCACGGCCCCCGCCGCATTGCACTCGAATGGAAACGGCACGAACGGCCATTCGCACGCGCCGCGCGAGCGATCCGCCACCTGTCCGCGCTGCGTCGTAACTTCGGTCGAGGTCCCCTTCGATGCCGACGGAGGGCTGGCCCTGCCGCCGGGACTGGTGCTGATCACCGACGACGGGCAAGGCCTGGCGGCCCAACTGGCGCACGAAATTGCCCAGCGCGGTGGCCGTGCCGAGATCCTGCCCGGCGACACCCTGGCGAGCCGCGAAGCGGCCGAATCGGACGTGGCCGAGTTGCGTCGCCGCCATGGCCAGATCGGGGCGCTCTTGCACCTGGCGCCCCTCGCGGCGGCACCCGAATTTCCTGCCCTCGAACGGGGCGACTGGAACAACTTCTATCGCCGCGAAGTGCGCGGGCTGCTGTTCTTATTGCAGGCGCTCGCGCCGGAGCTATCGTCGAACGATTCGGCCGGTTTCCCCGTGCTCGCCGCCAGCCTCGGCGCCGGTGACTTCAATACGCCCGGCGATGCAACTCGCCCCTGGCGCGGCGGATTGGCTGGCATGCTCAAGACGGCCGCCAAAGAATGGCCCACCGCCTCGTTCCGCACGGTCGACTACGACGCGGCGCCCGACGTCGCGTCGCTTGTGCGGGAGCTGCTCGCCGCCGGACCGGTGGAAATCGGCTATCGCCAAGGCAAGCGTCTCACGCCACGCCCCCTGCATCGCGAACTGACGGAAGAAGGCACCTCGCCTCCCACTCTGACGCTCGATCGCTCGCATGTGGTGCTGCTGGCCGGCGGCGCTCGCGGTATCACCGCCCAGATGGCGCGCGAGATCGCCCATGCGACGCAGGCCACGCTCATCCTCGTGGGCCGTAGCCCTATGCCAGCCGAACATGAAGACCCGGCCACGGCCGGAGCCACCGACGCCACCGCCCTGCGGCAGGCGCTCTTGGCACAACTGCGGGCCGCCGGGGGTACGGTCTCCCCGCGCGACGTTGAGCATCGCCTGCGCCGCCTGCTCGCCGATCGCGAGATCCGCGAAACGCTCAACGAGCTGCGGGCCCAAGGCTCGCGTGCCGAGTATATCGAGTGCGACGTGCGCGATCGCGCCGCCTTCGCCAAGGCGCTGGCCGATTGCCGTGCCCGGCATGGCCGGCTCGACGTGGTCGTGCATGGGGCCGGCGTGATCGAAGATCGGTTGATTCGCGACAAGGCGACCGACTCGTTCGACGCCGTCGTCTCGACCAAGATCGATCCGCTCCTCACGATCGTGGGAGAGCTCGATGCCGCCCACGTCGGCGCGCTCGTGCTTTTCTCGTCGGTGGCCGGATTCTTCGGCAACGCCGGGCAATGCGACTATGCCGCCGCCAACGAAATCCTCAACCGCGTGGCCCGACGTTTGAACGATGTCTGGCCCGGCCGCGTCGTGGCGCTCAATTGGGGTCCCTGGGCGGGCGCCGGCATGGTCACGCCCGAGGTGGCCCGCCAGTTTGCGGCTCGCGGCGTGAACATGATCGCTCCGGCCGCCGGAAGTCATGCCGCCGTGCGTGAATTGCTGTTTGGTCCGCGGCACGACTGCGCCGTGATCTACGGCGCCGGGCCCTGGGTCGATCAGGACCAGGCCACGCTCGATCTCACTCCGGCGGAAGTGATTGAAGCCAGCACGCCGTTGCTCGCGGCCGGCCGGGTTCGTCGGCTCGAAGATGGCGGCATCGAGGCCGAGTTGACGCTCGACGTGGCCGAGTTGCCCCTGCTGGGCGATCACGTGATCGACGGTCGCGCCGTGCTGCCGGCCGCCCTGGCCTTGGAGCTGATGGCCGAAGCTGCTCAGGCCGCCGCGCCGACCGGCTGGCAGGTGACCCACGTCGAAGACGTCCGCATGTTCGCCGGCATCGTTTTCCAAACCCCCGAGCGCAAGCTGGTGGTCGAAGCAACGCCCCTCTCGCGCGACGATCGCGCCGGTCAGTGGCGTGTCAGAATCTTCGACGCCGCGCAGCGCAAGCGGCCCCACTACCAGTCGACCGTGCGCATCTCGCTCGATCGTCCTATGCCCCCGCCGGCGCCGCAGTTGGCGCGCATCGGTACCCGCTTCCCGCTCGACACCGTGACCGAGGCGTACGATCGCTGGTTGTTTCACGGCCCGTTGTTCCGCGCGATTGCCGAGTTGCCAGGGCTCGACATCAGCGGCGTCGATGCCATCTTCCAACCGAGCAGTCCGCGGCAATGCCTGGGGCGCGAGAGTGCCCCCAGTTGGTTGATCGATCCGGTCGTGATCGATGCCTGCCCGCAGTTGGCCATGCTCTGGTCGCGCGCCACCTTCGACACGTCGCCGCTGCCGAATCGGGTGGCCGTGTATCACCGCTTTGGACCGCTGTCGGGCGGACGCCTCGAGGCACTCTTCCGCCTCGATCCCAGCACCAACGAAAGCGCCTACAAGGCCGATGTGTGGCTGCTGCGTGACGGCCAGGTAGTCGGCCTGCTTCAAGGGCTCGAGGGCGCAGGCACCGCGGCGTTGAACCGCATTGCCGGGAGCGTGTCGCGATGAGTTCTCCGCCCGCCGCACGCTCTCCCGTGCGGACACCCGAAGATATCGCCATCGTCGGCATGGCCTGCTTTCTGCCCGGGGCCGATTCGGCTGGGCGATTCTGGCAGAACATCGTCGATCGCGTCGACGCCGTGGGAGATCCCCCCGCCGACTGGCAGCCCGATCTGTTTCTGAACCCGGCCGATCCGACTCGCTCGTACACGGGTCGGGGCGGATACCTGCGCGACCTCTGCCGTTTCAATCCCGCGCGCTACGGCATCATGCCGAGCAGCATCGAAGGCTCCGAGCCCGATCATTTTCTCGCCTTTCGCGCCGCGGTCGAGGCCCTGGCCGACGCCGGCTACCCGCAGATTCCGCTGGTGGCGGAGCGCACCGGCGTGATCCTGGGGCGCGGCATCTTCATCAATCGCGGCCTCGTGACGATGATCGCGCAAGGCTACATGATCGACCAGGTGCTCGAGGTCTTGCGCCAACTCGAGCCGCACCGCTCGGAAGAAGATCTCTTGCGGTTGCGCGATTCTCTCAAGGCGCACATGCCCCCCTTCAACGCCGAGACAGTGCCGGGCCTGACGCACAATGTGCTCGCCGCGCGGATCGCCAACCGGCTAAACCTGCAGGGTCCCACCTATACGGTCGACGCGGCATGTGCCTCGGCGCTCCTGGCGGTCGATCAATCGATCCGCGAGCTGCGCGCCGGGCGCTGCGACGCCGTGCTGGCCGGCGGAGTGCAGGTCTCCACGCCGGGACTCGTCCACAAGGCGTTCAGCTATCTCGGGGCGCTCAGCCGCAAGGGTACGCCGGCCCCCTTCTCGGCCGATGCCGACGGCACGCTCTTGGGACAGGGGTGTGGCGTGATCGTGCTCAAGCGGCGGAGCGACGCCGAACGCGATGGCAATCGCATCTACGCGCTCTTGAAATCGGTCGGTGTCTCGTCCGACGGCAAAGCGCTCGGCCTGCTGGCCCCGCGCCAGGAAGGTCAGGAACTCTCGATTCGCCGCGCGTACGAGCAGTCGGGCTGCGATATCGCGTCGGTCGGTCTCATCGAGGCGCATGCCACCGGTATTCCGTTGGGCGATGCCACGGAGATTCGATCCCTCTCGGCCTGCTTCGGTACGCGCCAAGGGCCGAAGCCGAACATCGCCGTCGGCAGCGTCAAGTCGATGATTAGCCATTTGATTCCGGCCTCCGGCGCCGCCTCGCTCATCAAGACGGCGCTCGCGCTCTATCACCGCGTGCTACCGCCGATGCTGCACGCCGAGCGGCCAAATCCCGAGTTGGATATCGATTCGACGCCGTTCTACCTGAACACCGAGCCGCGTCCCTGGATCCACGGCGATCGCGAGACGCCGCGCCGTGCGGCGATCGATGCCTTCGGTTTCGGCGGCATCAACGCCCACGCCCTGCTCGAAGAACACCCCGCAGCGGACGAAGCCACGCTCACGCGACTCGAACGGCGCTGGCCCGCCGAGTTGGTGGTGATCTCCGCCGCGGATCGTGCGGAACTGGCCTCGCGCGTCGAGCAGATTGCCATCTGGCTCGATCAATCTTCGGGCATCGAGCTGCTCGATGTGGCCGCTTCCGCCGCGTGCTTGTCCGGTCCGGCAAAGCTCACCTTGGTGGCGCGCGATCTCGACGATCTGCGCAAGAAGCTCGCCGCCGCGTCGCGCTATCTGGCCGAGCCAGACCGTACGAAGATTCAGGATCGCAGCGGCATCTTCTGGCAGGCCGAGCCGCTGGCCGCCACCGGTCGCGTCGCCTTCGTCTTTCCTGGCGAAGGGGCCCAGTACACCGGCATGCTAGCCGATCTGTGCCGGCACTTCCCCGAGGTCCGCCGCGAGTTCGATCTGACCGATGCCGCCTTCGCGCGGAGCACGTTCGGGCAGCCGCTGAGCCGGCTGATCTTTCCCCTGCCGAGCGAACGCGAGTCGGCCGAGAACGATCTGCTCGCCCTCGGCGGAGCGGTCACTTCGGTCACGCTCGCCTCGCGCGGATTGCTGGCGTTACTGAAAACGTTGAATCTGCGCGCCGATTCGATCATCGGCCATAGCAGTGGCGAATTCGGCGCGTTGCTGGCCGCCGGCGCGATTGCGCCGGCGAGCGACGACGAGCTGATCCAGGTCCTGGCCGATGGCGCGAACAACGCCGTGGCGCTGGCGCGCTCGGGACGTGTCCCCCCGGCCGTGTTGACCGCCGTGGGGGGCGCCGACCCCCAGGCCGTGGCCCAAGTGCTCGCCAGCTCGAACGGCAAGCTCCGCGTGGCCATGGACAATTGTCCCAGCCAGGTCATTCTCTCCGGCGATGAGTCTGCCACCGAAGCGGCCCTCGAACAATTGCGCGGCAAGGGAGGCCTCTGCGAACGTCTCCCCTGGGGTCGGGCGTATCACACCGCCGACTTTGCCCCCGCCGTCAGCATCATCGAAGAATATTTCGACTCCGTTCCGCTGGCCGAGCCGACCGTCGAGATGTGGTCCTGCTCGAGCGCCGGTGTCTATCCCCGCGAGGTGCCCGCCGTACGCAACCTGGCCATCGAGCAGTGGAGCACCTCGGTTCGCTTCCGCGAAACGATCGAAGCGATGCACGCCGCGGGCATCCGCATCTTTGTCGAGGTCGGACCGCGCGGCAATTTAACGAACTTCATCACCGATACGCTACGTGGAAAGCCGCACGCCGCGGTGCCGCTCGATGTGCAGCGTACCGATGGGATCACGCAGCTTTGCCGCGCCGTCGGCATGCTCGTGGCGCACGGCGCGGGACTCGACGTCGAAGCGCTTTACCGCCGACGCGCCCCGCGGATCGTCGATCTGCTGGGCCAGCCCGTGCAGGCGCCGCCGGAAGATCCGCCGCTGCGTCTCGACTTGCCCACCCTTACGCTCGATTGCGAGACGATCGAAGCCTGGCGCGAGCATTCACCCGCGGTCCCGCTCCCACCGATGACAAGCAAGCCTCTGGAAACTCCGCCGGCGGCGCCGGCGATGCCTACCATCAGTCCGGGCGTTCCTCCGGTGGCGGTATCGGCTACCGCAACGCCGTCGCGCTCTGCCCAACTCACCTCTGCCGGGCCAACGCCGCATAATCCCGTCGCTGCAACGGCGATGGACGCGCGGTTGCGCGCCTACGCCGACTACCAGCAGACGATGCGGCAATTCCTGGCATTGCAGCAGAAAGTGATGACGGCCGCGGCGACTCAAACGCCCGCTGCCATTACCACTCCCCACATGCAGCCCAGCCTGCCGATGACGCCCGTGCCGCCCCCCCCCAGCAGCGAAAACGGCATCCACGCAGACCGGCCTGTCACCAGTGCGTCGCCGATTGTGCCGGCAATCGCTCCGACTTCACCTGCCCCCGCCGCGCCGGTAGTGGCCAAGGCTCTAGCGACGAATGGCAACGGCGCCTCGGCGCCACGCGTCTCCATTCCACAAGCGGCGTCTGGAACGGCCTCGACCGAGTCGCCTCTCGTCGATCAGGCCTCGATTCTCGACCGCTTGGTACGTATCGTCAGCGAACGTACGGGCTACCCGGCCGAGATGCTCGATCTCGATGCCAACATGGAGGCCGACCTGGGCATCGATTCCATCAAACGTGTCGAAGTGATCGGCGCGATCCGGCGCGAGGCGCTCCCCAAGAGCGCCGATCCCCCCGAAGCCGTGATGGAGCGCCTGACCGCCGCGCGCACGCTGCGCGAAGTGGCCTCGGGCGTAGTAGAACTCTCGGCCCGTGGCACAAAGTCCGCTGCCCCGCGCCCAGCCGGCGCCCCCCTTGCTACCTCGGCTGTGGCGGTGTCTACGACGCCCGCGGCCCCTTCTTCGACGGCCGAGCAGGTCGAGTCGCCCGAGCTATCGGCCGAGGTCGCGCTTGCCGTGTCTCCTTTCCCCTTTGTCGAGGCGGTGCTCGTCCACGAGCCGGGCCAACGACTGGTGGCCGACTGCGAGTTGGACGTCGAGAAACATCGCTTCCTGCAAGATCACACCTTCTTGGGACGCAGGCTTTCGGCCGACGAACCCGATCTGATCGCCCTGCCCGTGCTGCCGATGGCCGGCATGCTCGAGTTGTTGGCTGAAGCGGCGGCGCGGCTCGTGCCGGCCTACCAGGTCGTGGCCATGTCCGACGTCCGCACGTTGCGCTGGGTCACGTTCGAGAGCGACACCCGCCGCTTGCGCATCGAGGCCAACCGTACGGACGAATTCACCGTCCGCGTCGCGCTTTACGAGGCCGACGTCGAAGGAATGGCCGCCGCGATTGCGGAAGGGACCGTCGAGCTAGCGCCGACATCGGCGTCGCTCGGTACACCTCAAGTGGCCGATCGCGCTCGGACTTCTGTCGACTGGGCCGACGACATCTACGGCTGGATTCTCTTCCACGGACCTGCCTTTCACGGGGTCGCCAGGCTCGAATGCTGCGATGCGGACGCCGTCCGGGCCACGGTCCACGAACCCGACGCCACGCGGTTGTTCGCCTCGGCCGATCCGCCGGCCCTGTGCGTGCCAATGGCCCTGATCGACGTGGCGACCCAGGTCCCCGGCATGATCTACGGCCGTTGGCACCCCGACGACTCCGAAGTTCACATGGTCTATCCCAACAGCTTCGAGCGTCTCGAATTCACCGAGCTTCCGCCCGACGAGCCGCTGACCTGCGTGGCCACCGCTCGCCGCGAAGGCCAGCATCTGCTCACCGATCTCGAAGTGAAAACCGCTCGCGACGAAGTCGTGCTGCGCATCATGGGACGTCGCTGCCAGGTGGTCGATTTCCCCACGCCGATCCATCACCAATCGAAGTCGCCCACTGAAGTCACGTGCAGCCGCGCCATCTCAGATCTCTTTGCCGGCGTGCCGGGCATCGAAGATTGCGTCGTGGCTGAAGTCGCCCGCATCCAAAATCCCGTGCTCATGGAACGGCTCTGGTCGCAGGTCTTGGGGCGCATCATCCTGGGGCGAGAAGAGCGGCGCATCTTTCGCGAATTGAAGACGCCGCCGCGCGAGACGGCTTCGTGGCTGATGGGCCGCATCGCCGCCAAGGATGCCGTCCGACTGCGAGCCCGGACTCCCCTCTACCTGGCGGACGTGGGCATTCTGCCTGACGAATTCGGCCGGCCGCTCGTACGCCTTTCGCACGGCGATGCGCCGCACGTGAGCATCTCGCACAAGGGGCTCGAGGCGGTCGCCGTGGCCGCCGGCGCCGGCAGCTTCCGCGGAGCCGGCATCGACATGGAATTGGCCAAACCCATGCCGCCGGAACTGGTCGAAGACACGTTTACCACGGCAGAGCGCGCCCTGCTCGACGCCGCGGCGGCTGCCACCGGCGAGTCGCCCGACTTGTGGTACCTCTCGGGCTGGGCGGCCAAAGAATCGTTCGGCAAGGCCTTGGGGCGCGGAGTGATCGGCGGTCCACGCACAGTCGCCATTCAGCAAATCGACGCGCCGCGTGGCACGTTGTGGATGGATCTGCACGGCCCCATGGCCGAGGCGTTTCCCGAATTCGTTTCCACACCGAACCGACCGGTCCGTCTAGCGGCCCACCGTCGCATCCGCGAGAATCGCGTCATCGCATTGTGTCTGCTCCCGCGCGAGGTCTGAGGCCCCGCACGCCGTTCGAGCAGGCTCCCGGCAAATCCGCACTGGTGAACAACGATCGGTAGTTATGAAAACGGTTCTTTTCGGCCTGGATGGCGCTACCTATACGATTCTCGACGAGTTGGTCGCGCGCGGCGTGATGCCGAACCTCGGACGAATCTACGCCGCAGGCGTTCGCGCTCCGCTGCAGTCCTCTCCCCTGCCCCTCACGCCCCAGGCCTGGACCACGCTGGCCACGGGGCGCAGCCCCGGACATCACGGCATTGCCGACTGGGCGCAGTTCCGTTGGGGAGCGCAAGGCAATTACGGCCACATCAACGACTCGCGCGACAATCATGCCGAGACCCTCTGGCACTACGTCTCGCGGCAGGGACGCCGAGTCACGGTGCTCAATTACTATGGCACGGCGCCCGCGCAAGAGATTCGCGGCCACTCGATTCCCGGCTTCACGTCGGGGCGGCACCTGCGCCGTTCCAGCTTTCCCCGCGATCTCTTCGCGCGGTTGGAAGGAGTCGAGGGGCTCGACGCCAAGGTCCTCGGACTCGACCTCGAGATCGAGCGCCAGGTGCTGCAAGAGATGGCCCCGGAACTCTGGGCCGACTGGTTGCGCCACCACATCGCGCGCGATCGCGCCTGGTTCGGCATTCTCGCGCACCTGATGCAGCACGAGCCGAGCGATCTCTCAGCGATCGTCTTCGACGGCGTCGACAAGCTGCAGCATCTGGCCTATCGCTATCTCGACCCGGCCTTCGCGCCGAAAAAGCCCACCGCGTGGGAGTCCGAGGTGATCGGGCTATGCCACGAGTACTTCGCGCAGATCGATGCGTTCCTCGGCCGCACGCTCGACCTGGTCGGTCCCTGGGGCCGGGTCTTCGTCGTCTCCGATCACGGCTTCACCGCCAGCCACGAGATCCTCTACATCAACCGCTGGCTCGCTGAGCAAGGCTGGCTGGTCTGGAAAGGGCAGCAGCAGGAGGATCAAGAGGAAGCTTGCGCCACGCTCAAGCCGGAGAACGACGTCAACGCGATCGACCTGGAACGCAGCCAGGCGTTCGCCTTCACGCCGAGCGCCAACGGCATCTGGATTCAGACACCCCCCGGCGAGTACGACCCCTTCCGCCGAGAGTTGATCCGCCGATTGCTCGAGCTGCGCGGTCCCGACGGCGGGCAGGTCGTGACGCACGTCCGCACGCGCGAGGAGATCTTTGCCGGTCCCCGGATGGAAAAGTTTCCCGATCTGACTGTCGAGCTGCGCGATTTCGGCTTTGTTTCCGTGCTGAATTCGAGCGTGGTGGTCCGGCCCCGCTCCGCCCCCTTCGGCACGCACCATCCGCATGGCGTATTGTTGGGGAAGGGAATGGGGCTGCACAGCGGGGTCAAAACCGAGCTGCTCAACATCCTCGACGTGGCCCCCCTCTTGCTGCATAGCCTGGGTTTGGAGATTCCGGCCGAGTACGACGGACACGTGCCGACCGAGTTCTACGATCCCGGTTATCTGGCCAGCGATCCGCCGCGTCTCGCCCCTCCCGTGGCCGACCAATCGACGAACCCGGCCGATCAAGGTTCGGAAGAAGAGGCCCCGGCCGAGGAGGAAATGGACGCTGAAGACGAAGCGATCCTGATGGAACGCCTGAAGAGCCTGGGATATATCGAATGAACGCGGTAGCCGATCGATCGCTCGACAAGTCGCGCTCGCGCGGACTTTCGATCGGCAACTTTCGCCGCATCGCGGCGCACGGCTTTGGCGACGGTCACAACTCGTACGCCTACAGCTACGCCTGGCACCAGGGCTATCTCTACATCGGCACGCACCGCGATCTGCTGGTCCTCGCGCGCACGCGTTTCAAGTTCGACATTCCGACGCAGGTCTGGCCGGTCGAGGTCCCCGCGGCGTTCGATCCGCGCGAACAAGGGGGAGAGATCTGGCGCTACGACGCCCAGGCCGATCACTGGGACCGCGTCTACAAGTCCCCCGTCACGGCCGGCATCGACGGTCGCACGGTCCCCGTGGCCGCCGGGTTCCGCTCGATGGCCGTCTTCCAGGGACGAAGCGATTCGCATCCCTGCCTGTACACCATTCCCAGTTGCGGTTCCTTCGGCATCGGGCCGGTACTCTTGCGCTCCTCCGATGGCAGCAATTTCGAGCAAATCGGCCAGCCCGGGCTGGGGCTCGGCGACGGCAACATCACGGCGTACCGCTCGATGATCGCGCTTCGCGATCGGCTCTTCATGGCGCCGGCCGGCTCGCGCGGCGCCGACCCCAACCTGGCCTACCAGGCCGTGATCTTCTGTTCCGACGATCCGGCCACCGGCGCGTGGCAGCCGGCGAACGTCAATGCCTTTGGCGATCCATCGAACTATGGCGTCTACGACATGTGCGTCGCCGGCGATTACCTCTACGCCGGCACGATGAACATCCGCGAAGGCTGCCAGCTCTGGAAGACCAAGGCCGAAGGCGAGCCCCCCTTCCGCTGGACCAAGGTGCTTGACCGCGGCGCCGATCGCGCGAGTTACTACAACCAGGGCGTCGTCTGCCTGACGGAGTTCCAGGGTTGCGTCTACTTCGGCACCGGCGTGCAGAACGGCGGCTACGACAAGGTGAACAACATCGGTCCCGCCGCCGGCGAGGTGATCCGCGTCTATCCCGACGATACCTGGGACGTCGTCGCCGGCGATCCGCGCATGACGCGCTATGGGCTCAAAGTTCCCCGCAGCGGCCTGGGCGCGGGCTTCGACAATCCCTTTGCCGGTTATATCTGGCGCATGTGTCAGCACGACGGTTGCCTCTACGTCGGCACGATGGATTCATCCTCGATGCTCCCGTTCGGCGATCCCAAGGCGCCCGAGCGGCGAGCCTTCGACGAGCGCACGGTCGAGCAGTACATGCGCTGGCGTGGCGGTTGCGAGCTGTGGTGTACGGCCGACGGCGATCGGTGGATCCCCGTCACGCGCAACGGCTTCGGCAATCCTTACAACTGGGGCATTCGCTCGCTGCTTTCGACACCGCGCGGCTTGTTTGTCGGAACCGCGAATCCCTACGGTCCGAACGTCGCCATGCGCTCGCCGGAAGGCTGGCGCTATCTCTTGAATCCCCAGGGGGGGGTCGAAGTCTGGCACGGATCGCACGACCACAAGGGAGATCTCACCGCCGATGATTTCGCGGCGGGTGAAACGCTCCCACCGCTCACGGGCATCGAAAGCGGTAGCCGCACGTTGGGCGAGCGCGTCCTCGCGCTGCCCGACCTGGGCGATAGCGCCCCAGGCGCCCCCGAGCCGCCAGAGATGCTCGACCGAGTCTGGCATGAGACCACGCTCGACAACCCGTCCGCTCGCCCCCGGCATCACGAGCCGGAGTTTCGTCACGACCATACGTTGTCGTTAGCGGCCGATCCCTACACGCGTCTCTCGATCGAAGAGCGAGACTCGATCGTCCTCCCCACGGATACCGCGACGACCATCGCGGGCTTCTACCACGGCACCGCGCTGCGCAACACGGGTTATTGGCGCCGCGAGGAACTATCCGGCGGCGAAGCCGCGAAAGGCCTCGTCGAAGAACTGACCGCCCTGGCCCTCACCTCGCGGGCCGATCTGGCCACGACGTCGCCGCGAGTGCTGGCCATCGCGCGCGGCGCGGCGGATGCGCCAGCCATCATCACCCGCTTGCTGCCGCAGGCATTCGTGACCACGTGCGAGCCCGACGAGCCGCTCCCCTCAGACCAGTTCGACGTCATCCTGGCCGTCGAGGCATTCTCCTCGCTCGAGCGCGCGGCGGCCTATCAAACTCTCGCCGAGCGACTTGTTGCCGGTGGGGTCATCGTGGCCGCCGATCCGATCGGCCCCACGCTCGACGAGGGAGTCGCGCGGCAGTCGGTCGAGTATGTCTCGGACAAAATCGTAAGCGATCTGGCAGCGATGCTCGCCCAGGCCGGCCTCGTCGATATCCACATCACCGACGTGACGCACGAGACGTGGTATCGCTTCAACAAATCGAGCCGCATTTACTTCGGCTCGAAGCTATTGCTCTATCATCTCGAGAAAGAAGACTACGAGGCGATCCTGCGCGCGCTGCCGGGGGGCGACCTGATCGTCGACGCATACGTCGTCGTCCGTGGCCAAATGCCCGGAGCCGATTCCGCCCCGTCCGAAAGTGTGCCCAGTTGAGCGTTCGCACCTGCACATCCGTGGCAGCGCGGTCGCGGATTACTCGGCCGCGGTCGAGCTCTTGCCTGGCGCCCGGCGTCTTCGCGCTCCCAAGGGGGCAATCACCGGCCCGACGAGCACCGTATCTTCCGGTTGCATCAGCATGAAGACGATCAAGTCGGCCACACGCTCGGGGGGCAGGGCGTCTCCCGGCATCGGCGCCGGCTTGTTTTGTTCCCAGAAGGGGGTCGCCACGGCGTGCGGCATCAGGGCCTGCACCTTGATGCCGTAGCTGCGCACCTCGTCGGCCACCGATTGCGACAGGCCGATCACGCCAAACTTCGAGGCGCAATAGGGGCCGTCGTGAGCGCGCCCCTGCAAGCCCGAAACCGACGACAGATTGATGATCGTCCCTCCGCGCTGCGCGATCATCGTGGGCAGCACGGCGCGGTTCGAGAGAAACACTCCCTTGAGATTGATATCGATCACGTCGTTCCACTCGTCGATTGTCACGTCAACCAGCGGCTTGGGGGGCGTTCCGCGTTTACGCAGAATGCCGGCGCAGGCGATCAACGCATCGATGCGGCCGAACTTCTCTAGCGTCTGCTGCACGAGCCGCTCGTGATCTTCCTCGCGGCGCACGTCGATCGCCAGTCCCAAGTGGGCGCCCGCCTCTCCTGCTTCTCCTGCTTCGAGTTCCGCCACGACCGCTGCCACGCGCTCGGCGTCGAGATCGGCGACCACCACGGACCCTTGCTCGGCGGCCACGGCCTTGACCGTGGCAAGCCCGATGCCGCCGGTCCCCCCCGTCACGATCACCACCTTTCCCCGCAGATCCTCGGGCGCACTGGTGGCTTGTGTTTCCATCGCTGTTTCCTTCGCTGCTGAAACTGGTTTGGCGGGACCATCCGTCCCTGCCTTGCCGCCGCGCCATCCGGCGCCGCTGCGTTTGAACGGTTCGAACACCGGCGCGATCAATCGTGTATCGGCCGGAACGGAAAGCATCCAGCGAATGGTGTGGGCCACGCGTTCCGGCGGCGGAAGATCCGTCGGACGCGGCACCGGACCCGCCTGCTGCAAAACGTCGGTGGCGAATTCCCCCGGCACGAGGACCTGCACGCGCACGCCGTAGGGGCGTGCCTCTTCGGCCACCGCTTCCGTGAGACCGATCACGCCGAACTTCGACGCGCAGTAGGGGGCATCGAAGGCGATGCCCACACGTCCCGACTTCGACGATAGATTCAAGATGTCGCCGCGCCGCGCCGCGAGCATCGCCGGCAGCACGGCACGATTCGCGAGAAACGTCCCGCGCAGATTGATGTCGAGCACCTCGTCCCATTCGCTGGCCGACAACCGCGCCACGGTACGCAACGAGGCGCCACGCGCCCGCAAAATGCCCGCTACGTTCACCAGCATGTCGATGCGGCCGAATCGTTCGAGCGTCTGCTCGGCCATCTGCTGCATGTCGGCTTCGTCGCGGACGTCGAGCGAAAGCGTCAGCACCTGGCCGCGCCCGGCGCCCGCTTTCGACACGAGCGAGGCCGTCGCGGCAAGTCGCTCTTCGCTACGACCGACGGCTACAATATGTGCCCCCGAGCGAGCCAGCGCCATACACGTGGCGCGGCCAATGCCGCCACTGGCGCCGGTGACGATCGCCACGCGATCGAGCAGTCGATCTGCAGAAAACAGCGCCATGCGCGACCTCAGTCCAATCCGTAAGGCATGGCTCGCGAAGATCGGCCCAGCACCGGCGGCAACCTTTATTCGACGTATCCCAATTGCCGCAGGCGTTCCATGATCTTTTCTTCCGCCTCGGCATCTTCTTCGTCGGTCGATGGCGCGGTGACCGGCGCGCCGCCGACGGAAATCGTCGCCGCGCCCGTGCGAACCGGACGCGCGGCGGCGAACTCGGGCGTGAAAACTTCTTGCATCACGCGGCTCTCGAAGTCGCTTGGAATCGTCTCGCCAAGGCTATGGAGCAACGTGGCTGCCACGTCAAGAATCGACTGCTCGGGCAACGTCTCTCCCTGGCGGATGCCTGGTCCGTGGGCAATCAAGATGCCTTCGGGATAGTGCGTGCCCGCCACGATGGGGCGAGTCCAGATCACCGGTTCGGCATCGAGCACCGAGACGAAGCCGTGATCGCACATCACCAGGGTCAGATCGGGCCCGTGCCCGAGTTCTCGGCCAGGGAAGGCCTCCTCGCGCAACAGCACCTCTTTGACCAGTGGGGTGCCGTCGGCTGGATCGCGCAGGGCGAGCAATGGATCGATCAATTGACGGCGGAACGACTCATACTCCGCGCGAGGCACGCCTCCATCCCCTGGCTGCTGTTCGACCCGGATGTGGATGCCGTTGGTCGCGGCGCTGGGGGCGTAGGCCTTGGTTGTTTGCCAATCGAGGGCCACGTAGTGCGCGCCGGTGCGCGGTCCCCCCGTGCCCCCTTCCTGTTGCCAGTGCAGCAGGCCCAATTGTTCCAGCCATTTATTGATGCGGAACACCTTGGTCGTCGGACCGAAACCGTGATCCGAGGCGAGAAAAACGCGGGCGTCGGCCGGCGCCTGGGCCACGATCCGCCCGATGAAACCATCGAGCTCATGGAAATACCGCACACACAAATCGCGCATCTTGCGCTCGAACGCATTCGGCTGCGCGGGAAACCACGCCGGGTCGAGAAAGCGCCAGCAACCGTGCTGCAGCTTGTCGACCCCGTCGAACATGACCGCCGTGAGATCGGCCGGGCGCGTGCGCATCAAATGCTCGAGGATCGAGAACCATTGCTTCTCGCGCTCGATGTGGAACGTGACCCAGGGTTCCAACTCTTCCTCGGGAATGAGCTGCAACGCCTTCTTTTCGTGCTCGAAGTCCCACGACAAGGCCTGCGAGCTGAAACCATCGAGCGTTTTGAGCTCGTCGTACAGCTCGAGCGGGAAGACGTTGCGTCGCAGGTGACGAAACGACAAAAGCCCCGGCACGATGACGCCATTCACGGCGGGCGGAGGCGCCATGAGGGGAAAGTTGAGCGAGATCACGCGCCCGCCGAGTCGGCTGACGATCGTCCAGATCGTTTCGGTACGGATGTCGCGAAAGTTGTTCAGCGTGAAGTACGCGCCGCCGCTACGGAGCTCGGAGCGCAGGAAATCGAAGATGCCGTGGCTGCCCGGACCACGACCCGTCATCAGCGTGGTCCACGCGGGGGGCGTCAGCGGATGGGGCGTCGTGCGCAATGTGGCGCGCACGCCTCCGGAAATCAGCCGCGCCAAGTGAGGTAGATGCCCTTCGGCGATCAGCGGATCGAGCACCGAAAACGTCGCACCGTCCAACCCGATGAGCAGCGTAGGATCCATACGCGAATGAGCCGCTAGTTGTGGCAACCAGGGAAAAAAAGATCTGCCCAAACGGTTCGTTTCAGCCAACGGATTCCGGCGGGCGGAGGGTCACAATCGCACGATTGTAACAACGCCGCCGCGCACACGCGGCACCATGCCCCACAATTTTTGGCGTTTTTTCCGCGGGCCCCATCCCCCAGGGCGATTGCACCAAAAGTCAAGTTCCGCAGAGGACTTGGAGTCGATAGTCGTCGCTCCAGGCGGCGGAGAGTCGTTTGTTCTTCACGCCGAGCTTCTTGGATTTGTTGTTCTTGAGCAGGCTGAGCGAGGCTCTTCGCAGCAGGCTGAAGTTGGCGTCGGCGTGCCCTTTGCGGATCCGGCTCTGATCTTCTCCGAACGTCACATCGAGTTGCCAGTGCAACGAGTTTTCAATGCCCCAGTGCCCGCGCACTGCTTCAGCAAAGCGCTTGCCACTCAGGTAGCGACTGGTGATGTAATAGCGCACGTCGTCGCTCGTGCGTCCGTCCATGTGTTCCGTCACGCGGACCGCCAGGCCGATCGCTTTCAGGCCGGGCCACTCCTCGGCCAGGGGAAAATCGTCGGGCAGCTTGGCCAGATAGTAATAACGATCGTCGTGACGGCCGTGCCCCTTCTCGTGCGTTTCGTGCCGGCGATGCGCCACCTGCTGCAAATCGTCTTCCAGGTGTTCGCTGAAGAAATCGCGGATCGCTTCGCACAGCTTGGGCTGGTTGTCTTTCACCGCCAGCACGTAGTCGGCCTTCGCCTCGACGATCTGCCGGGCGATCTCTTTCTGGCAGCCCATCGCGTCGATCGTCACCAGAGAGCCCGAAATCTCCAGTATTTGCAGTAGTTTTGGGATGGCCGTGATCTCGTTCGACTTCTCGTCCGTGACCACTTGGCCCAGGCTGATCGAGTTGGCCGTAGCCCAGGCACTGACCATGTGAATGGCCGCCTTGCTCGACGCTGTGTCGAAACTGCGACGCAAGGTCTTGCCGTCGATGGCCACCACCTGACCGTCCGTGACCTCGTGCAGCGCCGTGATCCAACTCAGCAGGCACTGCTCGAACTCGGCCGGCTTCAACGCGCGGAAGAGGGCGTTGAAGCGATCGTGCGAGGGAATGCCCGCGCTTAGGTCGAGAAACTTCGCCAGCCAGTCCTTCTTCAGATTGGCCCAATCTGC
Source organism: Pirellulales bacterium (assembly GCA_019636335.1). Lineage (NCBI taxonomy): Bacteria > Pseudomonadati > Planctomycetota > Planctomycetia > Pirellulales > Pirellulales bacterium. Next base: position 486,351 of record JAHBXR010000001.1, on the reverse strand, counting down.
GATCGCCACGAAGTCGTCCGCGCCGCTAATCACCGCACACACGGCGATGACCACGATGTTCACCAGCGGATAAACACCTTCCCGCCGTCGCGGGTCGGTCAGGTGATCGAAATGTTCCTCGAACCGAGCAGTCCTCCGCCGCACCATTGAGACTCTCCTGGCAAGTCACAGCCGCCGCCAACGCAAGACCCTCTCGCGATTGTGCAAACGCCGACTTGCCAAGAACATGACAGATTACCTAATATGGCGCAATCGCCCTGCCCCATCCCCCCGCGAAAGCGCATCCGGCAGAAGCGCCACGCTCACCGCGGCCAGCCCGAGCCTCCTCTCGCCTGCCGCTCGGGAGCAGCCACTACGTCATCGTCAGCACGACGCGAAAGCGTGCCTTGCCGCTGATCATCCGTTCGTACGCCTCGGCAGCTTGTTCGAGTGGGAAAACCTCGTTCCTCGATCGCACGCCCGACTGGGCGCTGAACGAAAGCGTGTCTTGGGCGTCGATCGAGGTGCCGGAATACCATCCCTCGATGGCGCGGCGCCCCATGATGAGCGTCAGCGGAGGCGCATCGACGGTCTCGGGGGCGGCCCCCACCACGAACAAGCGACCGTGCGGGGCGAGTCCCCCCAGCGTCGCGGCCATCGCGGGGCCGTTGGTCACGGTGGCAATCACGGCCTTGGCGCCCCCAAGCTTCGCCAACTCCACCGCGGGATCGGAAGATCGGCTATCGATGTAATGGGTGGCGCCCAACTCCTGGGCCAGAGGCGCCTTGTCCTCGCCGCGGGCAATCGCCGCCGTGCGAAATCCCATCTTGGCTGCGTACTGCACGCCCAGGTGCCCCAGTCCCCCCAGCCCCAGGATGGCCACCAGATCGCCCGGGCGAGCGCCGCAATGGCGCAGCGCATTGAACGTCGTCAGTCCGGCACACATCAGCGGGGCAGCCTCGATGTCCGCCAGTTCCCCAGGCATCACGGCCAGCGCGGTGTAGGGAGCGACCATATAGTCCGCGTATCCACCGTCGAACGAAATGCCGGTGACCTGGATGCCGGTCTCGCACGCAAAGTAATCGCTGCGCCGGCACGTGTCGCAGTAGCCGCAGTGTCCGGCGTGCCATCCGACGCCGACGCGCTGGCCAGGCGTCCAACGCGTGGGGACATCCTTTCCGACGGCATCGATCACGCCGATCACTTCGTGCCCCGGCACGCGCGGAAACTCGAGCCCGGCCCAGGTGCCGTCCTTCGTCAAGGCATCGCTATGGCAAATGCCGCAGGCATGAACCTTGATACGCACCTGCCCCGAACCTGGACTCGGAATGGGACGCTCGACCAGTTCGAGAGGGCCCCCGGGACGCGATACCTGAACGGCGCGCATGCTCGACATCGTAAGACTCCTGACACGATGGAGAGAATGAAGACTCTCGGGCGCGGCTTGCCGGCGACAATTATAGCGTCGCCCGTATCGACTTGAAGCGTGGCACGGTCCGCTCACCGAAACTTCATGCGGTAGACTGCGAAAGCACGATCGTGGACGATGGCCAATCCTTGCACGACGGCGCTGCCACGCCGGCAGTCTTGTGAAAACGTGAAGTAAAGTGTCTGGACCGCGCCTGCGCTGAATTCCGAGATGCGTGTCCGAAAACGGCGAGCGATGCCTCGCGCCGCCGCTACAATTCGAGTATGACCATTCAGGATGACGCCTGCTACCGAGCGCTCGTCGCGCGCGATCGCCGCTTCGACGGGTTGTTCTTCGTCGGCGTCCAAACGACCGGCATCTACTGTCGCCCCGTCTGCACGGCAAGAACACCGGCGCGTCGCAATTGTCGTTTCTTCGCCAGTGCTCCCCGTGCCGAACAGGCCGGATTTCGCCCCTGCTTGCGTTGCCGCCCCGAACTCGCGCCGGGACTGGCGCCGGTCGATAGCTCGCGTCGGATCGCGCGAACGGCCGCGGCCCGCATCGAAGCCGGCGCCCTGAACGGATCGGGCAAGCTCGAACAGCTTGCCGCCAGCCTCCAAATCAGCTCGCGACAATTGCGCCGCTCGATGCTGGAAGAACTGGGCGTGACTCCCGTCGAACTTGCGCAAACGAATCGCCTGTTGCTGGCCAAGCGTCTGATTGCCGACACGCCATTGCCCTTGGTCCAGGTCGCTTACGCGGCCGGATTCGCCAGCGTGCGCCGTTTCAATACTCTCTTTCGCCAGCACTATCGACTGACGCCGAGCGAACTGCGCCGTTCCGCACCGCGGCCGGCCGCCAACGATCGTTTGCGTCTCATGCTGACCTATCGTCCCCCCTATGCCTGGGACGCGCTCTTGCGCTTTCTCGCCGCCCGGGCCATTCCCGGCGTCGAATGCGTACGCGATGGCGCCTACTATCGTACGGCCCGAGTCGGCAGCCAAGTGGGCTGGCTCTGCGTCTCGCCCATCGACGCTCGTCATCTGCTCGCGGTCGAATTGGACACCGCGCTCGCGACGGCATTGCCGGCCATCCTCGTCAAGCTGCGCCAGCTTTTCGATCTCGATGCTCGCCCCGACCTCATTGCTGCGCACCTTGCACCCGATCCGCTGCTCGCAACCTGCGTGGCCACTCGCCCCGGATTGCGCGTGCCGGGGGCGTTCGACTCTTTTGAACTCGGCCTGCGAGCTATCCTGGGACAACAGATCTCGGTGCGCGCCGCCTCGACGCTGGCAGGTCGCTTCGCGGCGCGATTCGGCGAACCGATCGTCACTCCCCTGGCGTGTCTGAACCGACTTGCTCCCACGGCCCAGACTCTCGCCAACGCCAGAACTTCGACTCTAGCCGCGCTGGGATTGCCGAGTGCTCGCGCCGCCAGCCTGCGCAGTCTGGCTCGCGCAGTCATGCGCCGTCAGATCGATCTCGAACCTGGCTCCGATCCGCCGGCAACAATCGCCCAACTCAAAAAACTGCCCGGCATCGGCGTCTGGACCGCCGAGTACATCGCCCTGCGCACGTTGCGCTGGCCCGACGCGTTTCCTGCAAGCGATTTGGGATTGCTCAAAGCCTCGCGCATGAAATCCGCCGGTGCCCTCGAACGTGCCGCCGAGCGATGGCGCCCCTGGCGTGCCTATGCTGCCTTGCACTTGTGGGAAAGTCTCTCGCCGTCGTTGCCGCACATCCCCTTCGGCAAAGCATCATCCTGAAAGGAACCATGCTCCATGCCCGACGCCACTTGCTTCGACTACATCGACAGTCCACTGGGAGAGTTGGTCGTTCGCGGAGATGGCGCCTTCGTCACGGGACTGTTTCTCCCCCGGCACAAGCGATGGCCGGGGGTCGATCCAGCCTGGCAACGTTCGCACGCGGCATTCGCGACCGTGCGCGAACAATTGAACGAGTATTTCCACGGCCAGCGGCAGCAATTCGACGTACCGCTCAAACTCGTCGGCACGCCGTTTCAACAGCGAGTCTGGCAAGCACTGGCGAAGATTCCTTACGGCACGACCATCACATACGCCGAGCTCGCGCTCCGCGTGGGTAATCCCCAGGCCTCGAGAGCCGTGGGCCATGCCAATGGCCGCAATCCCGTATCCATCCTCGTGCCGTGTCACCGCGTGGTCGGCGCGAATGGCTCTCTGACGGGCTACGCGGGGGGAGTCGCCAACAAGCAGTGGCTGCTCGCATGGGAACGCACGACGGCCGCCTCGACGTGTGACCGTCCCTGCGAACGAGCGGGCGCCTGATCGCGCAAAAAGAGTGGCGGGGTAGCACCGATCACCTTGCGGAAAAAACTTCCCTTCTGCAACAACTCCAAGTCGCAAGATGGTCGGTGTCGCGCAGTGACAAGAAGATAAGGAACCGCTCAAGCAAAAGAGATCGACCGAAACACCCTACACCGAATCTTCTTGGCTTTCCTTCAAGCAAAGAGAGGCCGCCACACTCCGACGTCGATTTCTCCGCGTGCCCCCTGTCTCTTCCTTACTCCGCAACTCCGCGCGAACCCAACGCTCGAGCGCCACTTCGGCACACTCGCAAGAAAGCTGCGTCTTTACATGCGGTCGTCGTTCTCGGCGAAAGGAACCGCCGGACGCTTGGCCTCATCGAGGCGTACGGGAACGCCGAATTCATCGACTGATACGATCTGCGCCACGGGAATGTCGATCGACAGACTTCCTGCCTGCGAAACGGCCTTGCCAAGCAATTCCACCGTGACCTTGGTGACGCCGGGCCGGGGCTTCTCGAACACGATGGCGTCGATGATCTCCTCCCCTGGCGAAATAAAATCCGCCGCGATGTGCTCGACGTAAGGATCCTCTTTTGGCGCATCGACACGCGCGTAGCGCTGGCCTCGCTCATCGTGCAACGTGGCGTTCACACCGAAGAGCGCCGACTGTTCGCCACCCCACGAGTTGTATTCCAGATCGTTCGCGGCGCTCGTATTGCGCACGCAAAGTCGTAGCACGAGATATTGCTGTTCCTCCCGCAGCTTCTTCAGTGAATAGTCGAACGTGCCGCTCCTGTCCACGCGCATCTCGGCGACCGTCTTCGTGGGGGCGACATCGAAATGCACGGAAACGATCCGCACCTCTACCTCGCCCAGGCGTTTCGGCTCGGCGAACGCCGCCGTGGCCTGCAAGGCCTCGATGGCGGCCGTGGGAGGCGGCGTTTTGGGAATGGCCAGTTCCGCCGCTTCGAGGGGGTCGGCCTCTGGGGGCGTGGGCGAGGCGGCCTTCGCGACTTCGGCCCGCAGCACCGCGTCCTGCTGCTCGATATTCTTCAGCAGCGCCGTCAACATGCCAAAGCCGATCGAAACCACGCAGCACAGCACGCCGCCGGCGATGACGAGCGATTTACCCGTCCCTTCCCGTCGGCGAACGGCGACGATCCCCACCGCGGCGACGAGCATCCCCAAGGCCGCCACCGGGTACACGGCGACGGGCAACAGAAAGATCATCGCCAGCGCCACGAGTGCCAGCCCCCCCGAGATTGCGCCGAACAAGCCGGCCGAACCCATCGGGCCGGCAGAAGTCGATGGAGTCGTTCCACGTGCTGCAGGCTCGGCAATGGTCGGTGGGATTTCAACGCGCTGCGACGACATGGCCGCGACGATGGCCGCCGCCCGTTCGCGTTTGGCAGCCAGAGTAGCAACCGCGACGGAGGAATCTCGCTCGGCGATCGCGCAATCGTCAGGGGGCGTGCCGTGGGGCACCACCATCGGCGCCCCGCACTGGGTACACTTCGCTCGGCGGCCTGCGTGCTTTTCCGCACACGCAAACTGGTAGCCGCATCCTGGGCAGGTAAATCGAATCATTGCCAATCCTCTTCTCGCGCATCGAATCTAGTCGGAGCACGAGAAATTGGCAACGCGACCTGCCTCCCGCCGCACAGATCGGCGACTGCTAGCGGGGTGCCCCTGCCGCGTACTGGCCTAAAGATTGAGCCATTGCCCGAGAGGTAAGCCCCCCTGGCAATAGCGCGTAAACATTCCACATCGAGCGCAAAGAACTGGCCTAAGGAGTCGAAGCAGCCGACAGTTGCTCGCCGAGGTACGCTCGGGCGCGGTTGATTTCGGCGCTGACCTGCGCGGTCGTCTCCAGGATCGGGATGCCTCGCGGAAAGGGGTGCATGAAAATCTCGGTCCAACCCTGGTAGCGGATCTCGCGCAGGGCAGCCAGCAGCGGTGCGAACTCGAGCGGGCCGCGTCCCGGCATCTGCAGCAGCTCTTGTTCTTTAGGCTGCTTCGTGTGGCAGCCGTTACCATGTTGCCAGGCGTAGAACACGGCCATCGAGTCGCCCAGCGCCCGGATCAGATCGGCCAGCAACCTTTCGTCTTGCGGCAGATGATAAGGAGCAAAGGCCACGGCCAAATGGCGCGAGGGGCGCAGTTCGCCCAACCATTTCAGAGAGTCGGGCGATTCGATCAGGCTGTGGGCGTGGTTCTCGATGGCGATGGTCACGCCCGTCTCCTCGGCCACCGCCAGATGAGGTTTCATCTGCTCGACGAACTCACCCACCGCCTGCTTCAACTCCGTCCCGGTGAGCCCCTTCGGCCCTTTAGCACCGGTTACGATCGTGCGGCATCCTAGTCGCGCGGCCAGCCGCATCTCGTCCTGGAGCCCAAACGGCCCGAGCGGATACTGCGTGATGCAGACAAGCGTCACGTCGTGTCGTTGCAACAACTGAGCGAAGCGCTCCTCGCCCAGCTCGTCGAGCTGCTCGCGCTGATTGCCATGCACCTTGGGCCAGATGTCGACCGCTGTCGCGCCGGTCTTGTGAACCTCGGGCAAAATCTCGGCCAGGGGCGCGTACCCGTACAGGCACGAGCCGAGAAGGTACTTCAGCCGAAAGGGCTGAGGATCGGGCTGCGACCATCGAGGGCCGGTGCAGACCACGGCAGCGGTCGCGGCCGACAGCGCGGTGAATTGGCGACGGGTAAGGGGCATGGATAGGGGAGATTCGTCCAGGAATCGATCTTTGTCCGGTACGCTAGTTTCACCCGATTTCCTGGGGCGTGCAACCGAATCGTACGAATACCGTGGCCGGCCTTTCAATCTGTCGCCGAGTGGCATACCTCACGGGTCGACGTTAGACTGTTGCCCAATCTGAGAGGGAATCGACATCACTACAAGAAGCAAGGTTTGCCTCATGCGTCACTCGATCTTTCGCTTCGGGGTCCTGCTGCTCGCGCTGGCAGCGGTGTGGAACTTCTGCCCATTCGCAATCGCCGACGTGCGCGTGCCGAACATTTTCAGCAATTCGATGGTCTTGCAGCGCGACCAGGACAACAAAGTCTGGGGCCGCGCCGACGCAGGCGAGAAAGTGACCGTCACCATCGGCGATCAAAAACACGCAGCCACGGCCGACAAGGACGGCAACTGGAGCGTGACGCTCTCCCCCCTGTCGGCCGGCGGACCGCTCGAGCTGACCATCAAAGGCAACAACGAAATCAAGATCTCCGACGTGCTCGTCGGCGAGGTCTGGATCTGCTCGGGCCAGTCGAACATGCAATGGTCGGTCAATGCCAGCAAAGATGCCGACCTCGAACGTCTGACGGCCAACTACCCGCAAATCCGCATGATCAACTTCCCGCAGATCGGCTCGCAAGACCCCATCTGGAGCCACGACGATCGCAAGTGGATGGTCTGCACGCCGGAGAACGTGGGCAGCTTCTCAGCCGTGGGTTACTTCTTTGCCCGGCAGCTCTACGACACGATCCACGTGCCCATCGGCATGATCAACAACGCCTGGGGAGGCTCGGCCTGCGAGGCCTGGATCGAGCGCGACAAGCTCGCCTCGGACCCAGCCTACAAGCCGCTGCTCGAGCGTTGGGACGCGATGAAGTCTCAAGCCGATGCCCTCGCAGCGAAGCCCACGCCCACCGAAGATGAAAAGAAGCAACTCGGCCAACTCAAGGGCCAACTCGCTGGCAATCACAACCCGGCCAACATCTACAACGGTGTCCTCAAGTCGCACCTGGGCTACGGCATTCGCGGCGCCATCTGGTATCAGGGCGAATCGAACGCCGGGCGTGCCTACCAGTACCGCACCCTTTTCCCACTCATGATCCAGAGCTGGCGCGACGAGTGGAAACAGGGAGATTTCCCCTTCTACTGGGTCCAGTTGGCCGACTTCATGGCCGAAGCGCCGCAGCCGGGCGATAGCGCCTGGGCCGAGCTGCGCGAAGCCCAAACCATGACCATGGACAAGCTGCCCAACACCGGCGAGGCCGTCATCATCGACGCCGGCGAAGGCTACGATATCCATCCCAAGAACAAACAGGACGTCGGCAAGCGGCTCGCCCGCTGGGCCCTGGCCAAGCAGTACGGCGTCAACATCGCCGCGGCCAGCCCCCGCTACAAGTCGATGGAAGTCGACGGCGACAAGGCGAACCTGACGTTCGACAATCTCGCCTCGGGCTGGCGCCCCTTCGACGTCCGCGAGCCGCGCGGCTTCACCATCGCCGGCGAAGACAAGAAGTTCGTCCCGGCCCAGGCCGAGATCCTGAAAGATGGCCGCATCGCCGTCTCGAGTGCCGAAGTGGCGAAGCCCGTCGCCGTGCGCTACGGTTGGGCCGACAACCCCGTGGTGAACATGTTCACGGGCGACGGTCTGCCCCTCACGCCGTTCCGCACCGACGACTGGCCGGGTGTGACGGCAAACGCCAACTAAACAATTTCCATCGCGACAAACACGACGATCCTGCGGAACTTTTCCGTAGGGTCGTTGTGGTCGATCTTCAACGAGGGATTGTACCACGACGGCTCTATGGCACGGCGAAGGCTTTTTGCTTTACGACTCTTCGGCGGCCAACTCCGGATAGCGCACACCAACTTCGTCGAGATGCGCGAGCAGATCGGCGGGGTCGGCGTAAACGCGGTACGCCCCAGCGCGTTCCAACTCCTCTTTGCCGTAGCCGCCGGAGAGAAATCCCACGCCCAACGCCCGCGCACGCCGCGCAGCGAGCAAGTCCCACACGCTGTCACCGACTACCACGGCGCCGGCGATCGGAATGCCGAGTCGATCGGCCGCCGCCAGGAACAGATCAGGATCAGGCTTTGCATACACCACCTGATCGCGCGTCACGATCGGCACGCTCGCCGGCACATTCAGTGCCACGAGCGTTGGACGCGCCGTTTCGAGCCGCGCGCTCGTGGCAATCGCCCATGGCACGCCAACTTGTGTCAGATGCGCGAGCAACTCGCGTGCCCCAGGCAAGGGCTGAATCTTCCCGGAGAGGCGCGCGTACGCTTCCGAGTGCAGCTTAACCAGTCGCTTCGCCTCGGCCGGCGTGAGCGCGTGCCCCGTCTCGCGGGCGATCGCGTGTACCATCAAACCACCACTCATGCCAATACGGCGGTGGATCTTCCATACTGGCAACTCGATGCCGACTTGCGACAACGCCTCGTGCCAGGCCACCACATGCTGATAGACGCTGTCGACGAGCGTCCCGTCGAGGTCGAAGAGAAACCCCGTACGGCCCGGCTCGAGTTGTTCGCGAGTAGTCGCCATTCCATTACCAGACTTCGACATCATTCAATCTTCCAAATCCGCACCGAACCATCGCGCCCGCCCGAGGCCAGCAGCGTGCCATCCTCGTTGAAGGCGACCGTGTGTACTGCGAACTTGTGGCCGAGATACGTGGCCAGCAGTTCGCCCGTCTCGGCGTCCCACACTTTCACCGCGCTGTCGTGGCCGGCGGTGGCGATCTTCTTGCCGTCGGGCGAGTAGGCCACGCCCCAGATGTCGCCTTCGTGCCCTTCCCACGACTTGATCAACTGGCCGCTCCCGGTATCCCAGATGCGTATCGTCTTGTCCCAACTGACCGAGGCCACACGGTGGCCATCATGATTGAAGGCCAGCCCGTTTACCGGACCGGTGTGCCCCTCGAGCGGTAGCTTGAGGGTGAGCGTCTTCGCGTTCCACAAACGCACAACCTTGTCCGTGCCGGCCGTGGCCAGCATTTCGCCATCGGGCGAGAGGGCGACCACGTAGACCGCGCCCGGCTGTTCGGCCTCGACCAACGGAGTATCGGCGTCGAGCGTCCATTCGCGAATACCGCCGGCACGATCCCCCGCCACGATCAATTTTTCGTCGTGGCCCAGATCGAGCCCACGCACGGCATTGGGATGCTTGAACGTCTTGAGCGGCTCGTCCTTGCTCGGATCCCACAGCTTGATGAGGCCGTCGTCCCCCGAAGTAACGAGCTTGCCATCGTGCGAGAAGCGCGAATTCCAGACGATGCCACGATGGGCGCTAATCGTCGACTTGATGCTGCGCGAGGGAATATCCCACAACCGCACGGCGCCATCTTCGACCGCCATCGCCACCGTGGAACTCGTGGGATCGAACCCCACCGACCAGACCGTCCCCGCGTTCGCGCTCAGGACGGCCAGCGCCTCGCCAGACGAGACCATCGCCGGAGCGGCAGCGGGCACGCCTCGATTCGACAACATCCAGCCCCCCAGCAAGCCAATCGCCAGGAACGACGTCGCCAGGGCCACGGCAATGATCCGATTTCGCCGCGCCTCGCGTGCCTCTTCGATCGCGCAAACCTGTGGAATCTCCTCTGAAGAGGCCTTCATGATCGCCCAGTGAAACTCGAACAACTCGGCGAGTTGCGTCGCCGATTGAATGCGATCCTCTGGCTTCTTGGCCAACAGCTTGTCCACCGTGTAGGCGAACCAGTCGGGCACCACCGGGTTCAATTCGCGCAAGGGGCGCGGCTTGCTATCCGAAATCTGCCGCAAGATGGCCAAGGCTGAATTGCCCGGGAAAGGCGGCTGCCCGGCGCACATCTCGTACAGCACCGCCCCCAGGCTGAACAGGTCCGAACGCGCGTCGACTTCTTCTCCCATCGCCTGCTCGGGCGACATGTAGAGCGGCGTGCCCGAGACGTATCCCGTGCTCGTCAGTTTCACATCCTCGGCCACGCGGGCGAGACCAAAGTCGGTCAGCTTGACGCGGTCCTGCGAAGACTCGAGCAGGATATTGCCCGGCTTGATATCGCGGTGGATCAAGCCTTGCTCATGCGCCGCGGCGAGCCCCTGCGCGGCCTGCATGCCGATGCGCACCACGTCGCGGAACGAGAGCCGTTCTTCGCGCGAAAGCCGCTGTTCGAGCGACTCGCCCGAGATGAGCTGCATCACCAGGTAAGGCAATCCTTGCTCGCCGGCCCGTTCGACTTGATGCACCGCCACGACGTTCTCGTGCGTAATCGACGCGGCCGAGCGCGCCTCGCGGCAAAATCGCTGTCGTGCAATTTCATCGTCGGCGATATCGGGATCGAGCACCTTGATCGCCACGTGGCGCTGCAGGCGCGAATCGAACGCCTCGAGCACGACCCCCATCCCGCCACGCCCCAGAATGCGCATCACGTCAAAGTGCGCTAGCCGTCCAAGATAGACGCTGTCTTCGGCCGGCAGCAGGAACGAGAGCGAAACCTCGCGCGAACGAGTCACGGTTGACGGCGCCCCCGAGGGAGTCGCCTGCTGCACCAGCGTGGTGTGCTTGTGCGTATCGAGCGCCTGGACGGCCGGCCAATAGGCCGACGTGGCCAGCGGTTGCTCGCGATCGAGGTGCTCGACCACTTGCGAAAGATTCGTGCCTTCGGTGGCGATCTGCTCAAGCTTTGCCTGGCAGCACTGGCAGGAGTCCATGTGCCGGGTATACACCTCCTGCTGATCGCTCGACAGCGAGCCGTCGAGGAGTTGCTGCAGCTCGGTGCTCGAAGGGCAACTGGTGCCTGTCTTCATCTCAGCTTTCCTCCTGGCGGCGCATCGCCTCGACTTCCTCCTTGAGTCGAGCGAGCACGCGGCTCTTGGCCACATAGGTCGCGCCGGTCGAGAGACCAAGCTGCTGGGCCGCTTCGGGCGCCGTCACCCCTTCGACCGCGGTCAGCCAGAAGGCACGCCAGGTCTTCTCCTGGAATTCGCCCTTCACGCGATCCATGGCGATCGAAGCCAGCCGGCGCTGGTACTCCATCTCCCACACGTCGGTACCGTCGGCCTCTTCGGCGGTGTTCGACAGCAGGCGATTCGTGGCCGAGTCGCCCGACCCCTGGGGGCGATGGCGCCGCGCCGAGAGAAAATTGAAAACCTTGTTCCGCGTAATCGTGAAGAGCCAGCCGCGGAAGGTCCCCTGGTTGCGGTCGTACTCCAGGCGCCCGATGGCCCCCGAGATCGAACGCATCACGTCCTGCATCAGATCGGCCGCGTCGGCATCCTGCAGGCCGCGCTTCCGCGCGAAGCCATACACCACCGGGCCATACAACGCCACGAATTCCTGCCACGCGGCGTGATTCGTTCCGTCCCGGATCTGAATGAGCAGGCTGGCGCGTGTGAGAGGCGAATCGTCCACGGGCCGGGTCGCACCTTGTGAAGCCATAAGCTTTCGCCCAGTCTGAGAACGCGGTCCGCCTTAACCGCTTCAGCCCACATGATACGCCCTGGAAGTCAGCGGGACGAGGGGCCCCCATTTTTCGCGACTCAGCAATGAGGTGGCTCATGGTCTCTCACGCTCCACGCCCCGGACGGCTCCCACGGCCGACCTCAACGCTGTGCTATCGACTCTGCCGGTTCGTCCGATACGTTCGCCTGCACGCGAGTCCCCGTAGTCATGTCATCGGTCGGATTGATCACCAGGCGTTCGATCCCCGTGATGCCTTCGATCACCACAATGCGCGATCCCAAGTCGCGCCCCAGTTGCACCCGTCGCAGCTCGATTTCGCCCCGCTCATCCACCACGGCCACGTGCGGCCCATCCACTCGCATCGAAAGAGCGCTGGTCGGAATGGTCCATGGCGAGGCATGCTCCTGCGGTTCGAGCACGACCCGGGCAAAACTCCCTGGCTGAAAGCGGCGGTTCGTATTGTCCAGTTCCACTTCGGCGAGCATCGTTCGGTTGCCGGCATCGACCGACTCGGCAATCCGCGTCACCGTTGCCTCGACGGATTCTCCTTCCGACTCGGGCACGCGTACCGTGGCCGCGGTCCCCGGAATCGTTCGGGCGGCATAACTTTGCGGCACGCTCACCTGCACGCGCACGCGGCGCATATCCTCGACGACATAGATCGGCTCCTTACCTTCGTTCACGAGCATGCCGACCTCGGCACTGCGGCGCGTGACGATGCCGTCGAACGGCGCGACGATTCGCTTGAAGCCCTGCAATTCGCGCAAGCGTTCGACGTTCGATTGCCGGCTCTTGGCAAAGGCCTCGCGCGCCTCGATCACCGCCGCCCGGGTCGAAAGATTCGACTTGCGCCGTGCGACATCGGCTTCGGCCGCGGCCACGTCCGCCGTGCGCGCCTCGACTTCGCGCTCGAACGTCTCGAACTCTTCTTGCGTCACCGTGCGATTGACGAGCAGCTTTTGTCGCCGTGCGAGTTGGCTCTTGGCGAGCGCCACTTCGGCCTGCACGCGCACCAACTGCGCTTCGGTCACTTTCAGGTCAGCCTCGGCTTCGACCAACTCGGCCTGCGCCTGTACGTTCGAGGCGATTGCTTCGCGCGTCAGGGCCTCGGCTTCGGCCAACTGTTGATCGAGCTCCGGGGCCTCGATCTCGGCCAGCAGATCTCCCGCGCGGACACGCTCGCCGAGGTCGCGATGCCAGGCGGTGAGATAACCGCTCACACGCGCGTGGAGCGTGGCCGTTTGCCACGGTCGCACGCTGGCGGGCAACTCGACCTTGGCCGCCGTGGCCGGCGTGGGGCGTTCGATCGTCACGGTTCGCAACGTCGGCATACCGCGCGGCGACGCGTGCGCCGTTTCGTGGGTGCCGCCATGCCAGGACTGCCCCAGCACCGCGATAATCCCCACGACCAGTACCGCTACGCCCAGCCAGCGCAGCGTCCGCCGGGCGCGCCCCTGACGACGCCCGACGGACGGGCTTCCTGCCGGCAACGGTACTTCCGGGGCTGCGTCGGCAACCGCTGCGGCACGCTGCGAACGATCGAGCGACGGGATTCTCGTGTGGCTATCGCGATTCGCGGGGGCAATCATGATCCTGGCTCCTCCTATCAAAATCGGGGCTCGGCTTCCCTTTCCGGGGAATACCGACCCCGCGATGGTTCCTTACACGGGTGACCCGAGAAAATCATTCCACCGGCGCGGCGGACACTTGGTCGCGACGCAATAAGCTGTAGACCACCGGCACGAACAGCAGCGTGGTCACGGTGGCCACGGCCAAACCGCCAATCACGGCCCGTCCCAGCGGGGCATTCTGCTCCCCCCCTTCCCCCAGGCCGAGCGACATGGGCAGCATGCCGATGATCATCGCCGCGGCGGTCATCAACACAGGCCGCATGCGGGTTCGACCCGCCTCGAGTGCCGCCTCGAAGGCCGAGGAACCCGCCTCACGCTGCTCGTTGGCAAACGTGACCAGCAAGATGCTATTCGCCGTGGCCACGCCAATCGACATGATCGCCCCCATCAGGGCGGGCACGCTAAATGTCGTCTGCCACAGGTACAACGACCACACGATGCCCACGAAGGCCCCCGGCAGCGCCGTGATGATGATGAACGGGTCGAGCCAGCTCTGGAAATTCACCACCATCAATAGGTAAACCAGCACGGCGGCAAAGATCAGCCCCAGACCCAATCGCCAGAAGGCCGACTCCATGCTCTCGACTTGCCCTCGCATGGTGATCGTATTGCCCGGGGCAAGCCGCGCGCGATATTCGTCGAGAATACGATTGATCTCGCCTGCCACGCTCCCCAGATCGCGGGCCTGCACGTTGGCATAGACATCGAACGTCGGTTGTACATTCGTGTGATTTGCCACTTCGGCCGTCACGCCGCGTTCGACCTTGGCCACATTCGAGAGCAACTGCACCCCCTGGCTGCTGCGCGACGCCAGCGGCAATCCGTTCAAGGCGTCGATGTTGTCGAGCTTGTAGGTCGGTGTCCGCGTCTCGACCAGATAGGAGATTCCCATCGAGGGATCGACCCAGTAGTTCGGCTGTACCTGGCCGCTGCCCGACAACGATACCAGCACGCTGTCGGCGACGTCGCGCTGCGTGAAGCCCAACTCGCCGGCGCGCGTCTGATCGACGTCGATGTGCAACTTCGGCACGTTCATCACCTGGTGGAGATGGACGTCGGCCACCCCCTCGATGTGGCGGATGCGTTCGGCGATCTCGCTGGCCAGGGCGTAGTTTTCCTGCCGATTCAGTCCCGCGAGTTGAATATCGATCGGCGCCGGCAAGCCGAAGTTCAGAATCTGGCTGACGATGTCGGCCGGCTGGAAGAAGAACGTCAACTGTGGGAAACGTCGCGGCAATTCTTCGCGCAGCCGAGCCATGTACGCGGGGGTCGACTGCTGGCGATGATGCGCAAGCGATACCAGGATCTCGCCGTCGGCCATGCCGGTCGTGGCGCTGTCGCCAAAGGCCATCGCGTAGGTGCGATTCGGCAGGCCGATGTTGTCGAGCACTAGCTCGACTTCGTCCGAGGGGATGATCTCGCGAATCGCCTGCTCTACCGCCGTGAAGTAACGCTCGGTTTCTTCGATGCGGCTGCCGGCGGGCGCACGCACGTGCAAGCGGAATTGGCCCGTGTCGACCGTGGGAAAGAAGTCGCGTCCCACCCAGGGCAACAGCATGAAGCCGCTCGCGGCGATCAGGGCGAAGGCGAGGAAGACCCGCCCCCGGTGCTCGAGATTCCATTTCAAGACCCGCACGTACGCGTCGCGGACCTGTTCGAAACGGCGTTCGAAGCCGGCGTGCAGCCGCCCAAACCATCCTTGCGATGCACCGTGGTGACCATGAGACAGCTCGGCCGGCAGCAGGTAATCGACCATCGTCGGCACGATCGTGCGCGACAGCAGGTACGACGCCAGCATGGCGAACGCCACGGCCAGCGCCAGCGGGGTGAAGAGATACTGGGCCGGTCCATCGAGAAACAACACCGAGACGAACACGATGCTGATCGTCAGCGTCGAGACGAACGTCGGTCCCGCAATCTGCATGGCCCCGTCGAGAATCGCCTGCCGCAACGGTTTGCCCATCCCCAGGTTGCGGTGGATGTTCTCGATCTCGACCGTCGCGTCATCGACCAAAATGCCGACGGCCAGCGCTAAACCGCCCAAGGTCATCACGTTGAGCGAATGTCCCAGGGCGTAGAGCATGATAATCGACGACAGGATGGCGAGTGGTATCGACACCGCCACGATCAGCGTGCTGCGCCAACTGCCGAGAAAGACCAGGATCATCGTCGCCGTGAGCAGACCGGCAATGATGCTCTCGACCACCACCCCTTCGATTGCCGCGGTGACGAACAACGATTGATCGAACAGCAATTCGATGTGCAGCTCCTTCGGGGCCGCCGCCACGATCTCGGGCATCATCCCCTTCACTTGGTTCACGATGTCGAGCGTCGATGCGTTGCCGTTCTTCAGCAGCGTTACGAGTGCCCCACGACTGCCGTTCCGGCGCACCACCGTCGTCTGCGAGGTGCTGCCATCGCGGACCTGCGCGACGTCGCGCATAAAGATCGTTGCCCCACCGACCACCTTGAGCGGAATGTCGTTAAAGCGATCGGGCGTGGGGGGCGTATTGTTCAAGGTGACGGGATACTCGTGCGTATCGATCCGTGCTACGCCCGTCGGATAGGCCAGGTTGTACGCGTTGATCGCGTCGGCCACCTCTTTGGGCGAGATCCCCTTCGCCTGCAACAATTGCGGATCGAGATCGACCATCACCTGCCGCTCGCGGCCGCCGTACGGTGTGGGCAACGTCAGTCCCTGCACCGTCGAAAGCTGAGTGCGCAGGATGTAGAGCCCGTAGTCGTAGACCTCTTCCTCCGACATCGTCTCGCTGCTCAGGCCGACTTGCAGCACCGGCACGCTCGACGCGTTGAACCGCACGATGATCGGCGGCTGAATGCCAGGAGGCATCACGGCCCGGATCGCCTGGCTGACCGAGGTGACCTGAGACATGGCCGTGCTGACGTCCACCCCCTGGTGAAAGTAGATCTTGATCACCGCCACGCCATTGAGCGTCTGCGATTCCATCCGCTTGATGTCGTTCACGTTCGACGACATCGCGTATTCGCTATAGGTCGTGATGCGCCGTTCGACCTCGCTCGTCTCCATTCCCTTATAGGTCCAGATGACCGTAATGACGGGAATGTCGATCTCGGGAAAAATGTCGGTCCGCATCTGCGTGATCGAGGTCGCGCCCAGCACCACGATCAACAGGGCCATTACCACGAACGTATAAGGACGCTGCAGGGCGAGTCGTACGATCCACATGGTTGGGTCTCCGCCAAGGGGTATGCTCAGCGGGGATTACCAGCCAGCCGGGCAATCCTTACACGCCCCTGTTTCCGATCGCCCCGTGGGGACTTGCATCCTGCACTCACGCCCGGAGAAAAAATTTTTCTTTGCCCCGTCTGTAAGCTCTCGTTCAGGGGCCGGTAATCTCTCTCGTCAGCCAGGGCCGGAGACGCGATCCACAAACCGGCTGGCAGCCACTCGAGTACCACCGTCCAAGCGTTCACCCAACAAAGCGTTTACAAGCACAAGGAACGTCCTCATGTCGCAGAAACTGCAAGGCAAGGTCGCGGTCGTCACGGGCGCCTCGAAGGGGATCGGGGCGGGCATTGCCCGACTGCTGGCCGCCGAAGGAGCGTCGGTGGTCGTCAACTATGCGTCGAGCAAGCAGGGCGCCGAACAGGTCGTGGCCGACATTGAAAAGAGTGGCGGAAAGGCCGTGGCCATTCAGGCCGATGTCTCGAAGTTCACCGACATCGCACGGCTCTTTTCCGAGACGAAACGCCACTTCGACCACGTCGATATTCTGGTGAATAACGCCGGCATCTTCGAACAGGCACCCCTCGAAGAGATCACCGAGGAGCATTTTCACCGGCAGTTCAATCTGAACGTGCTGGGCCTGCTGCAAACCACCCAAGAAGCAGTCAAGCTCTTCGGCAAGCATGGCGGCAGCATCGTCAACATCAGTTCGGTGGTGGCGACCTGGTCGCCGGCCAATAGTGCGGTCTACAACGCCACGAAGGCCGCCGTCGATGCCATCACCCGCACCCTGGGCAAAGAGCTCGCGCCGCGCGGTATCCGGGTCAATTCGGTGAACCCGGGCATGGTCGACACCGAAGGGCTCCGCGCGAGCGTCTTTGCCGACTATCGCGATGCGACCGCCGCTTCGACGCCATTGGGCCGCATCGGCACGCCCGACGACATTGCTCCGGCCGTGCTCTACTTCGCCTCGTCCGATTCGTCCTGGGTAACCGGCGAAACGTTGTATATCACGGGTGGCGTTCGGTGAGCCATCCGCAACGTATCCCGATGCAGAGAAAAGCTTGACACATACCGGCCCGTTAGGTTAACTGCCTAATCGTTAGCTTGCATAGCATGTCAGGCAATTCGCTCTGCATCGGGGTGTGGTCTATGGAATCGCGCTCGCGTTTCGCTTTCTTTGCCCTGGTCGTCTCCCTCGTCGGAGTTGCGTCTGGCGCGAACCTCAACCTGGGGGTTCGCGATTACTCGCAGGAACCTGGCTATCGCCTGCTCATCGAGCGGCACTATATCCCGCCGCTGATGGACCAAGAGGTGTTCGACAATCTTTGGCGCGTCTGGGAAGAGCCACTCCGTGCCAAGGCCGAGTCGGCCAGTGCCGAACAACGCCGCCAGATGGCCCTCCGCCGCTATGGGCTGACCGAGGCGCCCGGACGTCCCGGGGGCGTGCCCATGCAGTTTGCCGCCAGCCACGAGACGGCTGGCTGGGCCGTCAACTGCCTCTTCTGTCACGGTGGCAAGGTGGCGGGGCAGGTCATCCCCGGGCTGCCCAATTCGCACATCGCCATGCAAACGCTGTACGACGAGGTAGCCCAGACCAAACACCTCCTCGGCCAGCAGGTGCCCACCTTACCCAAGCAGCTCGACGTCCCCCTCGGAGATTCGAACGGTACGACCAATGCCATCGTATTCGGCGTCTTGCTCGGTTCTCTGCGCGACCGCGATCTCAACTATCGACCCAACCAGATGGTGCCCAAGCTGCTGCACAACGATCACGACGCGCCGGCCTGGTGGTATGTCCACAAGAAAACGCATCTCTACTCCGATGGCCATTCGCCGAAGGATCATCGCGCGCTAATGGCCTTCATGATGGATCCCGCCAATGGGCGCGATGCCTTCGACAAAGCGGAGGACGACTATCGGGTGATCCTCGCCTGGATGGAGTCGCTCGAGACGCCACGCTGGCCGTGGAGCATCGATGCCACACTGGCCGCCGAGGGGGAGACGATCTTCAACAACCGCTGCGCCGAGTGCCACGGCACGTACGGCAAAGACTCCGAGTATCCGAACCAGATCATCCCGATCGACGTCGTCGGCACCGACCGCACGCGGCTCGATTCCATTCTGCCGATCATGCGGTTCGGCGCGCAAATGACCTGGTTCGGCAATTACGGCAAGAAGAAAATGATCGTCGATCCCGGGGGCTACCTCGCGCCACCCCTCGACGGCGTGTGGGCTTCGGCGCCATATCTCCACAATGGCTCCGTCCCGACGCTGCGCCATCTCTTCTACCCCGAAGAGCGCCCGGTCGTCTGGCAGCGCAGCGAGGATGGCTACGATCAGGAAAAGATCGGCCTCGAAGTGACCGCCTACGACGACATCCCCACCGACGTCACCAATCCCCGCGCGCGGCGCACCTACTTCGACAGCCGTATCGTGGGCAAGAGCAACGCCGGACACATCTTCCCCGCCGAACTCGAAGAGGCCGAAAAACAGGCCGTTCTCGAGTACCTCAAGACGCTATAAAGCGATCGCGCACGATAGCAGTTTGTCGCCATCGAGCACGTGGCGGCTTACGTTGTCCAATTCCAACGCCAGCGAGCCGCACGACGTCCGAGATCATCCCACGATGACGCGCGGCTGTCGATCAGGATCGGAAATCGTCTTGCGGATCAGTTCACGCACGATCCAGGGAACGTTCCCCTCGCCGAAGAGAAAGAAGCTGGCGCTGGCCGACAGCGGGCTCTCGTCCGACCAGCCGAAATGGATCTCCGGCGGCTTTCCCACGGCCGAAAGCTCGCACGCTACCGAGGCCACCACGTGGGCAATGCTCGCCGCCCCGGCCACGCGAATGACGAAGCGTTCCCCCACATTCTCGATCGACAAGACCGGCTGATGCTCGAATTCGCTCGTATCGCCAAGCTGCACTTCCACGAACACGATCGGCACCTCCGGCCCCAGCCGGTGACGCTCGCGGATGCTCGCTTCCTTGACTTCCAGCCTACGCCGTCCGGGACGGTGCGGCACCAGCACCGGAAACTCCAGGTGCTTCAAGCTGTCCCATAGAAATCGCGACTCGGGATCGGCAAACACGAATCCCTGAAAGCGATGCTCTTTGCTCCGCATGACGCGCGACAAGAGCGACGACACGACGATCGCCACGATAAAGCAACTGGCGATCTTGATGCCGTCGGGACGTTCGAACATGTTGGCCGACATCGTGTACAGAAACAGAATCGTAATTGCCAGGTAGGGCCACGCCAGACGCCGATACCAGGCCCCTGCGCGGTGGCGGAACGTGTCGATCACCGTCGCGATGCAGGCGCTGACAATCAACACCAACACGCCGGTGGCGTAGGCTCCCCCTTGCTTGCTCACATCAGCATTGAAGATCCACGTCACCAGCAGATTGATGAGCGTAAACAAGATAATCAGCGGTCGCGCCGCCCGCGCCCAACCCGGCGCCATCCCATAACGCGGCAGGTACTGCGGCACGAGATTCAACAAACCCGCCATCGCGCTCGCGCCGGCAAAGGCCAGGATCAGCACCGTGCTGATGTCGTAGATCGTGCCAAAGAACACCCCAAACAGCGGATTGATAAAATACGGACTCTCCCCGTGGGCCAGGTAAGCCATCGCACGATGTTCCGCCGGTTGATCGCGACCCAGCGACTCCGGCGGAATCAGTGTCGCCGTTGCCATCGCCGATCCCAGCAGATACAGCGACATGATCACCGCGGCACACGTCAGCAGCTTGCGCGTGTTACGGATGCGTCCCGCCGGTAGTGCGGGATCGTCGTCCTCGTCGCCGCGCACCAGCGGCATCACCGCCACGCCGGTTTCGAATCCGCTCAAGCCCAGTGCCAGCTTCGGAAAGAGCAACAGCGCGATCGCCAGGATCGTCCAGAAATCGGTCCCTGCGAGGATCGGCTCGTGGTGCAGGTGCCAATTGCCCGTGACGACGTCGTTCCACCAATGCCCGAGCAACCCGGGATGGGCGATCAGATAGACGAGCCCACTCCCGACGACCACGGCGTTCAAGCCGAGAAAGACGCACACGATGATCGCCGCGATCCAGATCACCTCGCGGAAGCCCCGCACGAAGCTGATGCCGAGCAGGATCAATAGCGTCAGCGTCACGACCATCCGCTGCTGATGTTCGCTCAGGCTCTGCAGGAAGGGCGCCACCTGGCGCCAGTGCGGGTTGTGCAACAGATGTTCGGCGGCGTCGGCAGCCGAGAGGGTCTTGGTGATCACGTAGTCGGTCGCCGCGAATCCCAGCAGCGTCAGCACGAGAAACTTGCCGGTCCAGCCGTGGACCAGCTCTTCGAGCATGTGGATCGATCCTTGCCCGAACGGCGAACGTCCCGCCACGTAACAGTAGACCGGCAGGGCTCCGAAAAGGGTGGCCAGCACCAGCACGCCGGTAGCCAAAGGGGCGAGCGAACCGGCCGACTCGAAGGCCAGCGAAGGCTGGTAGCCGAGCGTGCTGAAATAGTCGACCCCCGTCAGGCACATGACCCAGAGCCAAGCACTCTGGTGGTGGGAACTGCCAGATGCCGTCGAGGCGGCGGCAGGAGGGGCAGCAGAATGGCTGGGCCCAGAGGGCTGGCGTACCTGCCCTTCGGCAGGAGGCTGTGTCATGGAGGTTCTCAAATCGAGGCGCAGGACGCGGCTGAGATAATAGCAACGTCCCGGGTACCTCGTCGAGCGCCCACCTGGACGCCGCGTTCCCCGGCCGTGCTTCTGTCCACGGGGCGCCCCCCCGAAGCATCCTCGGGTAACACGAAACGGCCCGGTACAACCCTGCGAACCGTCAAAACTGGCCCTTCGCCGTTGACGATCCGACAGGGTTGACTTACGATTGACGTGGCGGACTGACCAGTCAGTCCGCCACGTGGGGGGTAAGCTTGACCGCAGGATTTGCCCACTTGTCCACCGTAAGAACACTCGATCGCCGAGAACAGATTCTCGATGTCGCCACCAAGCTCTTCGCCGAGCGTGGGTATGCCGACACCGATACCCAATTGCTGGCCGATGCACTCGGCATCGGCAAAGGCACCCTCTACCGCTATTTCCCCAGCAAGCGCGAGCTGTTTCTCGCCGCCGCCGATCGTGGCATGCGCGAGTTGTGCGCCTCGATCGATGCCAGCATCGAGCACATCGAGGATCCCCCCGCCCGCATTGCCCAGGTCGTGCGGTCCTATCTCACGTTCTTCGCCGAGCACCCCGAACTGTGCGAACTTTTCGTACACGAGCGGGCTCTGTTCAAGGATCGTAAAAAGCCCACCTATATCGAACATCGCGAGGCCCACCGCGAACGCCTGCGACTGCTGTACCGCGGCTATATCGCCCAAGGCCAAATCCGCGACATTCCGGTCGACCGCATCCTCGACGTGCTGGGCGACCTGATGTACGGCACGATGTTTACGAATCACTTTTCGCAGCGACAGGTTTCGGTCGAGGCGCAGGTGCAGGACATCATCGACGTGGTGTTCTATGGCCTGCTCAACGAGCACGGCCGCCGGCGCAATCCCCCGCCCGAAGAGCAGCCGCGAAACGACCCAAGTCTCCGGAACGGCCAAAACGGCTAGAGTTGAAGAGCGCCATCGTGAAGAGCTACTTGTACATCCTCCCCCTCAGCCTGCTCGCCCTCCCCTTGGCGGGCTGCGGTCAGGCCCCGCCCCCCATGCCACCGATGCTGCCGCCGCAGGTCGAAGTGGCACTGCCGGTCTATCAAGACATCCGCGACTATGAAGACTTCACCGGACAAACCGAAGCGGTGACGAGCATCGACGTCCGCGCCCGCGTTACCGGCTACCTGGCCGCCGTCCACTTCAAGCACGGCGCCGAGGTGCAGGCCGGCGACGTGCTGTTCGACATTGATCCCCCCTACTACAAGGCGGAAGCCGCGCGCGCCGAAGGGCTCGTCGCCCAGGCCGAGGCGCGACTCGAACGATTGAAGCTCGACTTCCAGCGTTCGAAAGAGAACCTCGCCCGCGGCGTCATCACCCAATCGGCCCATGATCTCATGACCAGCGACGTGGCCGAGGCCGAAGCCGCGCTGAAATCGGCGCAGGCCTCGCTGACCATCGCCAACGTCAACCTGGGCTATACCAAGGTTCGCTCGCCGATCGCGGGTCGCGTCAGCCGCCCCTTCATCGATCCGGGCAATCTCGTCAAGGCCGACGACACGATTCTCACGCGGGTCGTGTCGCAGAATCCGATGTGGGTCTACTTCGATCTCGACGAACGCACCTTGCTCCGCTTGCGGCGCGCCTCATCGGAAGGAACCGTCGCCGCCATGGCCGGCACGCACGCCGACGTGTTGATGGGGCTGGCCGACGAAAAAGGTTATCCCCACCAGGGTCAGCTCAACTTCGAGGACAACCGCGTCGACCCTAGCACGGGCACCTTGCGCGTTCGTGCGGTGTTCGACAACAACGATCGACTGCTCTCGCCCGGTCTGTTCGTACGCGTGCGCGTGCCGATCGGCGAGCCCTACCGCGCCTTGCTCGTCCCCGAGTCGGCCTTGGGCACCGACCAGGGACAGCGTTTCCTCTACGTCGTCGATGATGAAGGGATCGTCGCTTACCGCCGCGTCGATGTGGGCAGTCTCCACTCGGGCCTGCGCGTCGTGACGAATGGCCTCTCTCCGAACGAAAAAGTTGTGGTCGTGGGGCTGCAGCGTGTCATGCCGGGGGCCAAGGTCGACGCCAAGCTGACGGAGCCCCCCGCCGTACAGGCGGCCCTTCCCGGTTTGACGACCGAGCGCTAGCCCCACCTCGTTTCCCTCCTCGCTCCGCGTCCGCTCTCGCTACGAGTTGCAGCCGTGATTTCACGCTTCTTCATCGATCGCCCGATCTTTGCCGCGGTGCTGTCGATCGTGATCACGTTGGCGGGAGCCGTGGCGCTGTGGACGCTGCCCGTGGCACAGTTTCCACAGGTCTCGCCCCCCACGGTGTCGGTGAGCTGTTCCTATCCCGGGGCGAGTGCCCGCGACGTCGCGCAGGCCGTGGCCGCGCCGATCGAGCAGCAGGTCAACGGCGTCGAAGGCATGATGTACATGTCGTCGACTTGCACGAACGACGGGCAGTACAACCTGTCGGTGACGTTCCAAAACGGCGTCGACGTCGACATGGCGCAGGTGCTGGTGCAGAACCGTGTCAGCCTGGCCGTCCCCGCCCTGCCCGACGTCATCAAGCAGACCGGCGTCAGCACGCGCAAGCGTTCGCCCGACATCTTGATGGGCCTGGCGGTCTTCTCCCCCGACCGCCGCTACGATCAGCTCTATTTGAGCAATTATGTCGTGCTGCAGATTAAAGACGAAATCGCCCGTGTCGAAGGTGTGGGAGACGTGAACGTCTTCGGCCAGCGCGATTACAGCATGCGCATCTGGCTCGATCCCGAAAAACTCGCCGCGCGCAACCTGACGCCGGCCGACGTGGCCGCGGCCATCCGAGAGCAAAACACCCCGGTGGCCAGCGGCGCCATCGGTCAGCAGCCATCTCCCGACGATCAAAACCTGCAAATTACGCTCAGCACGCTAGGGCGTCTCGACGAGGTCGAGGATTTCGAGCAGATCATCATCAAGGCGGACTCCGAGGGGCGCACGGTCCGCATTCGCGACGTGGCCCGGGTCGAATTGGCCGCCAAGAGCGTCGACGTCAACAACAGCATGGATGGCCAGCCGACGGTCTTCCTGGCGATTTTCCAACGTCCCGACGCGAACGCGCTCGAGACGCACGACCTGGTCATGGCCAAGATGAAGGAGCTGAGCGAGACCTTTCCCGAGGGGCTCGCTTACGACGTCGGCTTTACCACCGTGCCCTACACACGCGAATCGATCCGCGAGGTAATCAACTCGCTGCGCGATGCTATCGTGCTCGTGGCCCTCGTGGTGCTGCTCTTTCTACAGAACTGGCGTTCGGCCTTGATCCCGCTCGTGGCGGTGCCGGTGGCGATCGTCGGCACGTTCGCCGCCATGGCGGTCTTCGGGTTCAGCTTGAACAACCTGACACTCTTCGGCCTGGTGCTGGCGATCGGCATCGTGGTGGATGACGCCATCGTCGTGGTCGAAGCGGTCGAGCATCATATCGAGCATGGGCTCTCGCCGCGCCAGGCCACGATCAAGGCCATGGAGCAAGTCTCCGGACCCGTGATCGCCGTGGGGCTCGTGCTGAGCGCCGTGTTCGTCCCCTGCGCGTTCATCTCCGGCATCACCGGGCAATTTTTCCGCCAGTTCGCCATGACGATCGCCGTGTCGACGATCATCTCGGCCTTCAATTCGCTCACGCTCAGTCCGGCCCTGACGGCCGTGCTGCTCAAGCGTCACGACAAGCACGCGGCGCCCCCCCTGCCCTGGCTCTGCTTTCCGATCGGTGGTGCCTGGTTGGCCTGGTATCTTTACGACGAACGTACCCGCCTCTGGCTGATCGATAGCGCCAGCGCAAGCCCGGGCTTCGCCTCGTGGCTTGCACCCACGATCCTGGTCCTCGGCGGAGCGCTCGTCGGAGCCCTGCTCGCGGGACCATCGAATCGGTTGTTGAGCTGGTTTTTCCGCGGCTTCAATCGCGCCTTCCAATTCACGACCAACGTCTACACCGCGGTCGTGCGGCGAGTCTTGCGCGCCAGCCTGATCTGCCTGTTGATCTACGGGGGCCTGCTCGGCGTCACCTGGTGGCGCTTTGTCGCCACTCCCAAGGGGTTCATCCCCTCGCAAGACATGGGCTATCTGCTCTGCAGCGTACAGTTGCCCGACTCCGCCTCGCTCGAGCGTACCCAGACGGTCATCGATCAGATGGTCGAGATCGCCCGCCAGCACGAAGGGGTCAAGCACTGCTCGGGGATCACGGGCCAGTCGTTCGTGTTGCAGGCGTTTGGTTCGAACTTCGGTTCGATGTTCGTCAACCTGCAAGATTATCACCACCGCCGCACGCCTGAACTTTCGAGCGAAGCGGTGGCCAATTACCTGCGCAAGGAGTTTGGCGCGCAGATCAAGGGGGCGAACATCCAGGTCTTCCCGCCGCCCCCGATTCGTGGCGTCGGTCGGGCCGGCGGCTTCAGCATCATGATCGAGGACCGCGGCGACGTCGGGCCGCAGGTGCTCCAGGAAGAAACTGAGCGGCTGGTCAAGCTCGGCAACGAGACGCCCGGCCTGCAGACGCTCTTCTCCTCTTTCCGGGCGAACGTGCCGCAGTACTACGTGCGATTCAATCGCTCGCAAGCGATTCTGCGTCACGTCTACGCGGCCGATTTCGCCAACGTGCTGCGCATGTATCAAGGCTCGCTGTACGTCAACGACTTCAACAAGTTCGGCCGCACCTGGCAGGTCATCATCCAGGCCGATCCCCAATTCCGCGACCGCCCCGAGTACATCTCGAAGTTAAAAGTGCGCAACGCCGAAGGGGTGATGGTGCCGCTCGGGTCACTGGCGACCGTGCAGGAAGTGAACGGCCCCATGGTGCTGACGCGCTACAACATGTATCCGGCCGCCGCCATCAACGGCGCCGCGGCCCCCGGCGTCAGTTCGAACCAGGCCATCGCCATCATGGAGACCCTGGCCAAGAACACCTTGCCGCGCAACATGAGCTTCGAGTGGACCGACATGTCCTACCTCGAGCTGCTGGCCGGCAACACGGCGACCGTCATCTTCGGCTTTGCCGTGGTGATGGTCTTTCTCGTGCTCGCCGCGCAGTACGAGAGCTGGTCGCTGCCGCTGGCGGTGATTCTCGTCGTGCCCATGTGCCTGCTCAGCGCCTTGATCGGCGTGAGCATCGCCCGCCTGGACGTCAATATCTTCACGCGCATCGGCTTCGTCGTGCTGGTGGGGCTCGCCAGCAAGAACGCGATCCTCATCGTCGAGTTCGCCAAGCAACAGCGCGTCGCCGGGGTGCCCCGCTTCGAGGCGACCCTGGCCGCCTGCCGCTTGCGCTTGCGACCGATCGTCATGACCTCGCTGGCGTTCATCCTGGGGGTCGTGCCCCTCATCATCTCGAACGGCGCAGGCGCCGAGATGCGCAAAGCCCTGGGCGTGGCCGTCTTCAGCGGCATGTTGGGCGTCACCCTGTTCGGGCTCGTGCTTACCCCCGTCTTCTTCTACACGATCGACTACCTGAGTCACACGAAGCTGTTTGCTTCGCCGCGGCTGCGCAAGTTCAACGCCCTGGTGCTCGGCACGCTCAGCCTGCGGCCGGTCCGCCGTCTGGCCGGCGCGACGGCCCGCCGCGTGGCGAGCCTGGCCCGAGTGCCCCTGCGGCGCAAAACGCTACCGCGCCCGAAGATCCTGCGGATCGCCAACGAGTCGCACGACGAATCCAGGCAGGCGAGCGATTCTTCCGGAGAGTTCGCCACGCAGGCCGACGCCGGCAGCAGCGTCTCCACCGCGCCGCGTTCCAAATGAGGTAACGGCTTGTTCTCGCAATTCTTCATCAACCGACCGATCTTCGCCTCGGTGTTGTCGATCATCATCACCCTGGCCGGGGGCGTCGCGCTCATCGCCTTGCCGATCGCGCAGTATCCCGAGATCACGCCGCCGACGGTCGAGGTCTCGGCCGTCTACCCCGGCGCGAACGCCCAGGTCGTGGCCGACACGGTCGCCGCGCCGATCGAGCAGCAGGTGAACGGCGTCGAGAACATGCTGTACATGTCGTCGCAGTGTACGAACGACGGCGTCTACACGCTGACCGTCACGTTCAAGCATGGCGTCGATCTGAACATGGCCCAGGTGCTGGTGCAGAACCGTGTCTCGCTGGCCCAGCCGACGTTGCCCGATCTCGTGCAGCGACGCGGCATCATGGTGAAGAAGAAGTCCCCCAGCGTGCTGATGATCGTCAACCTCTTCTCGCCCGACGATTCGCGCGACAATCTCTACCTGAGCAACTACGCCACGATTCAGCTCAAGGATGAACTTTCGCGCCTCGAAGGGGTGGGCGACATCACCTACATCGGCCAGCGCGACTACAGCATGCGTTTCTGGCTCGATCCCGAAAAAATGGCCTACCGCGGGCTGACCACCACCGATGTGGTCCGCGCCATCGAGCAGCAGAACACCCAGGTGGCCGCCGGCCAGATCGGCCAGCCCCCGGTCGAGTCGGGACAGGTCTTCCAGTTCACGATGAGCACGATGGGGCGCCTGATCGACGTCGAGCAATTCGGCGAGATCATTCTCAAGGCCGACGCCGAAGGCCGTTTCGTGCGGCTGCGCGACGTCGGCAATATCGAGTTGGGCGCGCTCGTCTACAACCAATCGTGTACGCTCGACGGACAGCCTTCCGTCGCCCTCTCCATCTATCAGTTGCCCGGCTCGAACGCCCTCGACGTCGCCCAACTGGTCCGCGAGAAGATGGCCGAGTTGAAAGATCGTTTTCCGACGGGAGTCGAGTATTCGATCGTCTACGACACGACCCCGTTCATCGAGGAATCAATCAACGAAGTGTTCAAGACGCTGCGCGACGCCATCATCCTGGTGGCCATCGTGGTGCTCGTGTTCCTGCAGAACTGGCGCTCGGCCATCATTCCGTTGGTGGCCGTGCCCGTGGCCGTGGTCGGCACGTTCGCGGCCATGGCGGCCATCGGCTTCAGCCTGAATAACCTGACGCTTTTCGGCCTGGTGCTCGCCATCGGGATCGTGGTGGACGACGCGATCGTGGTCGTGGAAGCGGTCGAGCATCATATCGAGCACGGACTCTCGCCGCGCGACGCCACGGTTCGGGCAATGCAACAGGTTTCCGGGCCGGTGATCGCCGTGGGACTCGTGCTGAGCGCGGTGTTCGTCCCCTGCGCGTTCATCTCCGGCATCACCGGGCAGTTCTTCCGGCAATTCGCGCTGACGATCGCCGTGTCGACCGTGATTTCAGCGTTCAATTCGTTGACCCTCAGCCCCGCCCTCACCGCCATTCTGCTCCGTCCGCGCGGCAACGAGGCCACGCCCCCTCTGCCGCGCATCGCGTTTCCCATCGCCGGCGCCTGGTTGGGCTGGGAACTCGTCGCACGCGGGTTCGCCGCGGGGCACGCCCCTGGCGAGGCCCCGGTCGCCGCGGGATGGATCGACTACTGGCCTTGGATTGCCGTCCTCCTGGGGGCCATCGTGGGATGGTTCGCCGCCCCCTGGCTCAACCGTCTGTTGGGGGCGGGCTTCCGCGCCTTCAATCGCGTCTTCGACCGCGCGACCAGCGTCTACACCCGCGTCGTCGGCGGACTCTTGCGCGTCAGCCTGATCGTGCTCTTCGTCTATGGCGGCCTGCTGCTGCTCACCTGGCAGAGCTTCGTCGCCGCGCCGAAGGGCTTCATTCCGCCGCAAGACAAAGGCTACCTGCTCGTCAACGTGCAACTCCCCGACTCGGCCTCGCTGCAGCGCACCCAGCAAACGGTGCTGCAGATCGAAAAGATCGCCGCCACCATTCCCGGCGTGCGACACACCGTGGCCATCGCCGGTCAATCGATCTTGTTGAATGCCTCGTCTCCCAACTTCGGCGCCATGTATGTGATGCTCGACACCTTCGAGCATCGCGTTGAAAAGGGACTCACCGGCGACGTCATCGCCGCGCAACTGCAAGACGCCGTGAAGAACGCCATCGGCGAAGGAACCGTCAACGTCTTCGGCGCGCCGCCGGTCGACGGCCTGGGCACCGCGGGCGGATTCAAGATCGTGATCGAAGATCGCGGCGACGCCGGCAGCGAGACGCTGCAAAACGTCGCCGAGCGCATCGTGCAGGAGGGGGACAAAACGCCGGGGCTGCGCGATCTCTTCTCCAGCTTCCGCGCGAACAGCCCCTGGCTCTATCTCGATATCGACCGCACCGCGGCGAAACGGATGGGCCTGAACATGGCCGACGTCTTCAACACGCTGCAGGTCTATCTCGGTTCCCTCTACGTCAACGACTTCAACCGTTTCGGCCGCACCTGGCAGGTCAACGTCCAGGCCGGGCCCGATTTCCGCAACCAGATCGAGGATCTCAAGCAACTCAAGATTCGCAACGCCGAGGGCAACATGGTCCCCCTCTCCGCGTTCAGCGACGTGCGCGACGTGCAAGGGCCGACCGTCATCACGCGCTACAACCTGTATCGCGCCGCCCCCATCAACGGCGCCGCCGAACAGGGGGTGAGCACCGGTCAGGCCCTGACCGAAATGGAACAGGTCGCCAAGGCCAACCTGCCCCGCATGATGCGCGCCGAATGGACCGAGCTGGCCCTCTTGCAGCTTCAGACCGGCAACACGGCGATGATCGTCTTCGCCCTGGCCGTCGTGCTCGTGTTTCTCGTGCTGGCCGCGCAGTACGAAAGCTGGGCCCTGCCGCTGGCCGTGATTCTGGTAGTGCCGATGTGCCTGCTCTGCTCGGTCGCGGCGGTGCTATTTGCCAGCCTCGACGTGAATATCTTCACGCAGGTCGGCTTCGTCGTGCTCATCGGCCTGGCGTGCAAGAACGCGATCCTCATTGTCGAGTTCGCCAAGGCCGAGCGCGAACGGGGGGTCAGCGTGCGCGAGGCCACCCTCGAGGCCTGCAAGCTCCGCCTCCGCCCCATCGTCATGACGTCGCTGGCCTTCATCATCGGCGTCGTGCCGCTGATCCTTTCGCACGGCGCCGGCGCCGAGATGCGCCGTACCCTCGGCACGGCCGTCTTCGGCGGCATGCTGGGCGTGACCGTCTTCGGCATCTTTCTCACGCCGGTCTTCTACTATGTGATCGAATGGATCAACGCCCACCGACCGCATACGGAAGACGAGGATGACGGAGACGAAGATCCCGATGCGCTCCCCTACATGGCCGCGCTAGGCCACGATGGCGACGTCCCGCACTGACGCGCCGGCCCGTCACATCACTTCGCTGCGCAACTGCGGAAAGACCTTCGACACCTTGTTCAGCACGTAGTCCCCATACGTGCCGCTCAGGTGGTGGACGCTCGCGCGGTCCCAACGCTCGTCGCGATCATCCTCGATCTCATGACCGGCCAGCTCTTCGATGGGGCGGATCTCCGCGCGGAAGTTCGGATCGAAGAAGAACGGAAACGACAGCCGGTCTCGCTGCGCCATGTTCAATACGCGATGAGGCGTGCTGCGATAGATGCCTCGCGTAAGGCTATCCAGCATGTCGCCGATATTGCAGATGAACGAGCCGGGAATCGGCGGCGCGTCGATCCAACGACTGCGGCTCTTCACCTGCAAGCCGCCGGTGCTGTCCTGCCAGAGCATGGTGAGCAGGCCGTAGTCGGTATGCTCGCCGACCCCCCAGCGGGCTTCGTCCGTGCCAGCCGGCGGTGGCGACCACGGATAGTTGAAGATGCGAAACAGCACCAGCGGATCGCGCGTGTAGCGGCGCGCGAAGTAATCGGCCTCGAGCCCCAGGCTCAGCGACATGCCCGTCATCAGCGCGTGCCCCAACTCCGTAAGCGCCCCCACGTACTCCAGCACCACCTCGCGAAAGCCCGGCACGTCGGGAAACAGGTTCGCCCCATGCAGCGGCGTGCCCGCCAACACTTCGGCATGATCGGCCGGCAACTCCGCGCCGAAGTAGAGCCCCTCTTTTTGATCGGGCTTGCCCGAGGTGAGCTCATCTCCCACGGCAAAGTACCCGCGCCACGCCCGCCCGCCACGCGACATGGCGATTGCCTGCTTTTGGGCCGTGGGCAACGCAAAGAACTGCCGGCTCAACTCCTCGAGCTGCACAAACAGACGCGGCTCGATCCCATGCCCCACGACATAGAAGAACCCACACTCGCGGCAGGCGGCGCCCAATTGCTCGGCCACGGCCCCTTGCCCGGCAGAATTCGCCACGAGTGGCGCCACATCGACGATAGGGACGTGAGAAAACTCGCCAGCCGCGTTCGAAGTAGTCATACGGTTGTGCTGCAATCGTTTCAGGATCGATTCAACGAAAACAGGAGAAGTAACGTAGTTGAATTCGAGTCATTCGGCGCGAGGTCGTCAAGCAACCTACCGGCGCACTCCGCAACGTAAGCAATCCGCCTGGAAGTCGGTGCCGCATGGTCATCCATCAGGACATGCTGCGCACATAGTGTTGTCGAAATCGTACCACACGCTAGATTACGGAACGCTCGCCTGCCGCGCCACTTCGGACGCAGGTCAAATCATCAACAAGCAGGTCACGCCGACATGGGTAGCAAAGACATCCGTAAAGAAAAGAAGAAGCCCAAGCAGCCCAAGGACAAAAAGACGGTCGCCCCGAGCAAGTCCCGACCGAGCAAGTAGCTCCCACCGACTCGCCAACTGGCCATACGCAAGACTGCTCCGCCGTTTACGGCTGTTCCGACTGCCCATTCCTTGCGCTGCGCACAATTGCGTCGATAACCCGCATATTCGCCAGCCCATCGGCAAGCGGCGTTGGCACGGACAAGTCTTCAACGATCGCCTGCACGAACAGATCGGCCTGAATGCCGTACTGATCGCACGGCCCGAACTCGCGTATTTCCACGCGATCACCCCTGCGCAGTCGCCCCACACAGGGCCGGTCGGCGGGGGGCAGAAATGGAGTCTCGAGCTCGAGCCAGCCCAGTTCGCCGTGCGCGATCATCCGCTGCGAAAACTCCTCGTTCGTCGCCGCGCGGAGGTTCGCTCTGCCGGCTGCGAATTCAAGCGTGCCCTCGGTGAGGCGATCCACGCCAAACCGCGGATCGATCTGCTCCCTTCCGCGCACGCTGAGCGGCTCGGCGCCGAACAGAAACCTCGCCAGCGACACGCCGTAGCAGCCGATATCGAGCAGCGCCCCGCCTCCCCATTCGGCATGGTGCAGAATGCTGGCCGGATTATCGTCGAAGAACGTGAAGCTCATTTCGACCCTGCGCAGCGGTCCGAACACGCCACTCGACACGACCTCTTTCGCCCAATGCCATTGTGGATGGTGGCGGTACATGAACGCCTCCATCACCTTCAGATGCGGAAAACACTGTGCGGCCGCCACGAGCCGCTCCGCTTCGTCCGCCGTGCAGGCCAGCGGCTTCTCGCACAGGACGTGTTTCCCACATTCCAACGCACGAAGAGCATAGGGCACGTGCAAATGATTCGGCAGCGGAACGTAGACCGCGTCGATCGAGGTATCGATGAGCAGTTCTTCGTAAGAACCGTACGCACGCTCGATGCCGAACTGCGCCGCCGCGCGGCGCGCCTTTTCCAAATCGCGCGAGGCGATGGCCGCGACTTGCGAGTTGGCGTTGTGCGGTTCGCGCAGCAGGGCCGGGATCACGGCCTCACGGGCAATGGTCGCCGTTCCCAGGATTCCCCAACGAATTCTTCGCGACATGATTCTCGCATTGGAAAGGGGCGGCCGTCCGGCAAAAAGGTACCCCCCGACCGCTCCCCTGATATACTCGCAGACTCGGGGGAACGCAAAATCACGCCTCGTTTCGGATCGCCCACCGCCATGCACAAGACGCCCACCGTACGTTCGCAGCTCACGACTCGTCGCCAGTTCCTCGGCGCCTCGGCCGCCCTGGCCGCCGGCGCCTGGGGCATGCCCACGATCATTCCGCGGCACGTGCTGGCGGCGCCCGGCAAGCCCGGTGCGAACGACCGCATTCGCGTCGGGGCGATCGGCGTCGGTGGGCGAGCGTCGCTCCTGCTCGAGCAACTTCCCGAGGAGGGGCAGATCGTGGCCCTCTCGGATTGCAACCTGCCACGGGCCGAGGCGTTCAAAGCGAAGAAGGGGGCCGATTGGACCACGTATCAAGACTATCGCCACGTGCTCGAGCGCAATGATGTCGATGCCGTGATCGTGGCCACGGGCGAATTTCAACGCGTCCTTCCCTGCATCCATGCTTGCCAGGCCGGCAAGGATGTCTACGCTGAAAAGCCCCTCACCCTCTACGTGCGCGAAGGTCGCGCGCTGGTCGACGCGGTCCGCAAGCACAACCGCGTGCTGCAGGTCGGCTCGCAACAGCGTTCGATGGAGATGAACCGCGTGGCGTGCGAGCTCGTCCGTAGCGGCGGGCTGGGCAAGGTGCTCGAGGTCCGCGCCATCAACTACACCGGACCCGAGGCCTCGCCGGCCGAGAATCCCGCCGAACAAGAGTTGCCCCCCAACTTCGATTGGAACGTCTGGCTGAATCAATCAACCATGCGTCCCTACAACCAGGCCTGGATGGGTTGGATGCGCTGGCGCGACTTCTCCGGCGGCGAGATGACCAATTGGGGTGCGCACGGCATCGACCAGATCCAATGGGCCCTGGGTATGGACGACACGGGTCCGGTGGAAATGAAGCCCCTCTCCGAGGGCCCACACGGCCAGGTCGCCATGAAGTATGCCAGCGGCGTGCCGGTCAACTTCGTGATCGAGCCAGGTCGCGGCCCCATGGGGGGCGCCGTCTTCATCTGCGAGAAGGGCAAGCTCGAAATCAATCGCAACAAGTTCAGCTCGAATCCCCCCGAGATCGCCGCCGAGTTGAACAAGCAGGTCAACGTGGCCGAAGAAGAACGCAAGTGGAGCGACGAGCTCGCCCTCTGGCAGGCGCGTTGGCACATGCAGAACTGGCTCGACTGCATCCGCTCGCGCGAGTTGCCCGTGGCCGACGTCGAAATCGGCCACCGTTCGGTGAGCGTCTGCCACCTGGCGAACATCACCCGCGAGATCGGTCGCCCCCTGCAGTGGGACCCCAAACGCGAAATGTTCGAGGGAGACGAGCAAGCCAACGCCCTGCTCGACCGTCCCCGCCGAACCGGCTTCGAGCTGCCGACCGCCTAGCGGGCGAACTTTTCCCCTGATCTTCGTGTCCCCCGGGGGGAGCGGTGCGCGTCGAACTGCTTCGCCAAGACCCCATCGTCAAAGTTCCACGGCAGAGATAAAATGCCCCCTGGCGAGAGGAATTGCGGGCTGCAATCGTCAGGATGGATTGCCCCGCTTGCCCAAGACATCGGCGGACCGGCGCTCGGTCGCTGAATAGCCGGCTACGCGGTAGCCCCTTCAAGGATTCGTCCATGCTCAAGAAACGTTTGATGACCCCCGGTCCCACCCAGGTGCCCGAGGAAGCCCTGCTCGTTTTGGCCAAGCAGGTGAATCACCACCGTACGCCCGAGTTTCGCGCCTTGTTCGCCGAGGTGCTCGAGGGGCTCAAAGAGGTGTTTCAAACGTCATCCGACGTGATCGTCCTGGCCAGTTCGGGCACGGGCGCCATGGAGGCCGCCGTGACGAATGTCGTGCCGCGCGGCGGGAAGGCCATCGTGCTCGACGCCGGCAACTTTGCCCACCGCTGGGTCAATATCTGCCAGGCCTACGGCATTGAGGTGGTCAAGCATGAGGTCGAATGGGGCGAGGCCGTCCGCGCCGATGACGTGGCCACCTTGCTCGAGAAGCACCCCGATGCGGTCGCCGTGTACGGCACGTTGATGGAGAGCAGCACGGGTGTCGGCCACGACGTCAAGGCGATCGCGCAGGTCGTCGCACCGTCGAAGGCACTCTTCGTCGTCGATGGCATCAGCGGCGCCGGCGTCATGGAATGCCGCACCGAGGCCTGGGGGATCGACATTCTGGTCGTCGGCTCGCAAAAGGCGCTCATGATGCCCCCGGGGCTTGCCTTCCTCACCGTAAGCGACGCCGCCTGGAAACAGATCGAATCGATCAAGCCGCAGGCATACTACTTCGATCTCAAGCAGCATCGCAAGAAGATCAAGGATGGCCCCGATACGCCTTGGACCCCGGCGCACACGATGATCGCCGCGCTGGCCGAGAACCTGAAGCTGATCCGTGCCACCGGCATGGAAGCGATCTGGGAGCGTGCCCGGGTCTTGAGCCGCGCCACCCGCGCTGGGGTGGCCGCGATCGGTCTCGAGCCCTTCGCCGCGCGTCCGGCCGACGGTCTCACCGCCGTTCGCTTCCCAGAGGGGCTCGATGGTTCCAAGTTCACCAAGTTGCTCGAATCCCGTTTCGGCATCAAGGTGGCCGGCGGTCAGGGGGATCTCAAGGGCAAGATCTTCCGCATCGCCCACATGGGCATCGTCGACGAGTTGGACATCCTCTCGACCCTCTCGGCAATCGAGTTGGTGCTCGACGAGTTGGGACGGCCCGTCGAGTTCGGCGCCAGCACCGCGGCCGCCTGCCAGGTACTAGCCGAGGCCCGCTCGGCGGCGGTTTCGTAGTTGCCCCGTAACCGCGCGACTTGGGTCCTTGGCCTTCGGCGGCCGCGCTGTTACTGTTTCATTCTTCCAAGCGGCTCCCCCGGCGTTGGAATGCCGGGGCGACCAAACCGCGCTCGCCGCTCCCTGCCTGACGGGGGATCGGGCGACGCCACCGATCGCGGGTGATGTAGCCGCGCAACGCAGTTCTGTTTTCTGGCGCGCGACAAGCGCGTAGTGCCTCATGCCCCGTGTCATCGTTCTCGATCCGTTGTCGAAAGAGGGTCTCGATCTGCTCGATGCCGCTCCTGGCATCCAGTACGAAGTGCGCACCGGCCTCAAGGGAGATGATCTCCGCCAGGCGCTTGCCGAATTCGACGGCGCCATCGTCCGCAGCGGCGTGAAGATCACCGCCGACGCCCTGGAAGGCAATCAGCGGCTCAAGGCGATCGTCCGTGCCGGAGTCGGCACCGACAACATCGACGGGGTCGCCGCCACGCGGCTGGGCATCGTCGTGATGAACACGCCCACGGGCAATACCCTCAGCACGGCCGAGCACGCCATCGCCCTCATGCTGGCCATGGCGCGCAATATCGCCCCCGCCTACCAGAGCCTGATCGAAGGTCGCTGGGACCGGGGCAAGTACATGGGCACGCAGTTGGCCGACAAGACCCTGGGCATCGTCGGCCTGGGACGCATCGGTCAGGCCGTCGCCGCTCGGGCAAGGGCCTTCGAGATGCGCGTCCTCGGCTACGATCCCTTCCTGTCGAGCGAGCGTGCCAAGGAACTGGGCATCGAGATCTTCCCCAGCGTCGACGGCATGCTGCCTCACGTCGACTTCCTCACGGTTCATACCCCCTTGACCGAAGAGACGCGCGGCCTGATCGGCAAGCGTCAGCTCGAGATCTTGAAGCCCGGCGTGCGTCTGATCAACGGCGCCCGGGGGGGCATCTACGACGAAGCCGCGCTGGTCGAGGGGCTGCAGAGTGGCCGGATCGCCGGTGTCGCCCTCGACGTCTTCGCCGAAGAGCCCTGCACGAAGAGTCCCCTCTACGGCCTGCCGGGGGTGGTCTGCACGCCCCACCTGGGCGCCAGCACCGAAGAAGCTCAGGCCAAAGTGGCGGTCGAAGGCGTCACCCTGCTGGTCGATTTCCTGACCACCGGCGCCATTCGCCATGCCGTGAACATGACCCCCGTCGACCCGCAGAAGCTCGCCGGGCTGCGCGGGTTTCTCGATGTGGCCTATCGACTGGGCATCCTGCACGCCCAGATGGGACGCGGCGCCCCGCAGGCCTGCCGCCTCATCTACCGCGGTGAAGTCGCCAGCAAAGACACGAAGCTCATCACCGCCAGTTTCGCAGCCGGACTGCTCCGCAATGCCCTCGCCCAACAGATCAACATCGTCAACGCCGAGGTGCTGCTCCGCGAGCGCGGCATCAAACTCTACGAAGAGTCGCGCTCGGACACCGGCGATTTCAGCTCGATGATCACCGTCGAGGTCGAGACCGAGTCGAAGAAGTACATCGCCGCGGGTACCCTGTTCGGCAGCAAGCTCGCACGTCTCGTGCGACTCGGCGATTACCGGCTCGAGGCCTATCTCGACGGTATTCTGCTGATCTTCACCCACCACGACGTGCCGGGCATCATCGGTTCGGTCGGCACGATCTTCGGCAAGCACCGCGTGAACATTGCGCAAATGTCCGTCGGCCGCGCGAGCGAGAGCCCGGGGGGCGAGGCCATCGGCGTGCTGAATCTGGATAGCGCTCCGCCGGCCGCCGCACTCGAAGAAGTGCTGGGGCACCCCGATATCGAAAGCGTCAGCGTCATTCAGCTTCCGCAAGCTGGCGAGATGCCGGCATGGATGCTAGGATAAGCCCCGCTTCTGGGGATCGACGAGTTGGCCGCAAACGCTGCTCGTCATGAATTCAGCCTGTTCTTTCGGATTCGCGAAGAGGTCGATCATGCGTTCGTTCGGCTTGGCGTGTGCGGCGTTGGCCCTGCTGACCCTCGTAGGCTGCGGTTCCAGCGGACCGCCCAAGGCGCCTCTCGGCGCGCCCAAGAAGCCGGTCCAGAAGCTTCCTGCCGATGAGGCCGGCGCGGAGGTCGAAGCCGTTGCCGTCGAGGTTGAAGTCGAAGAAGAAATGCCGGCCGAAGGGGCGTCGAAGGAGAAGCCGGCCGAGGAGTCGACGGCGGCAGCCGAGGCCAAGGACGAAAGCACTCCAGACGAGCCAGCCCCACCACAACAGCCTCGCCCGAGCGTCTTTTTGAAGCTGCTTGCCCAGCCCGCTCAAGACGCGGTACAGGGCAATATCGAGACCCTCACCTCGGGCGCCGGGGGCCTGCTCCCCTCGCCGTAAGGGGCATCGCACCAGCCTGTTTGGCGGTAGCGTCCTCTCTGACTAGCATGGAACTTCTGCCCGGGCCCCTTCTGCGCCCGGACCTTCTCCCATGCGGACGACGTCATGCAGTGGACCCTTGCGCTGGCCGTACTGGCGACCATCGTGCTCGCTGAAAGCGCGCCCGAAACGGCGGTTGGCGGCGCATCGTATCGCCTGATCGCCGTCATGGCCGGGGTGGCCGTGGTCTCGCTGTTTGCGACGGCCGCCGCGGGGGTTACCGCCGCCGGGCTGCGCCGCGACTTCGATCGCCGCCGGCAACTGCTCATGCGCTTCAGTCGCTTGCGCACGGTGCATGGGATGCTGTGGCTCGGCATCGCCCTGGCGACCGAGTACTACCTTTCCTGGAGCCGCGTCGTGCGCGCCGACTGGGGGCTCGGCGATATCGTGCTGGTCGACGAACTGCTGATCCTGGCCCCCCTGCTCCTCCCCTTGTTTCTCTCGTGGGCCGCCTTCTACGAGGTCGACCGGGCCATTCGTCTGGCCCGTACCGCGGCGACCGGCGAATCGACTCCGCTCTGGACCCGCGGTGGCTATTTGTTGTTTCAGGCCCGCCACCAGCTCGGCCTCTTGATGGTACCGCTGCTCATCTTCCTCACGCTGCACGACACGGTCCGGGTGCTCGAACCAGACTTGCTCGACAAACCGCTCGGTGCGGCCCTGTTCGGGCTGCCGATCGCGGCCCTATTTCTGTTGTTTCCGCTCTTGCTGCGCACCGTCTGGCAGACCGAGCCCTTGCCTGCCGGCCCCTTGCGCGAGCGTCTGACAGCGCTCGCCCTGGCCAACGGCTTCCTGCCGACCGAGATTCTGCTGTGGCGGACCGAAGGGACCGTGGCCAACGCCGCGGTCACCGGCATCTGGCGGCGGTTGCGCTACGTCTTTCTCAGCGACCGGTTGCTGGCCCATTTCAACGACGACGAATTGGTCGCCGTCTTCGGCCACGAGTTGGGACACGTCCGTTACCGGCACCTGCTGATGCGCGGGCTCATCGTGCTCGCGCCGGTGGCGGTGTGGTGGTCGGTCGAATACTGGTTGCCCGGCATGGCTCAGGCGATTGCCGGCGTGCCGGCCACGCTCGGCGTCGACGATTCGCTCGCCGGCGGGTTCACGGCGATCGTGCTGCTGGGTGGCATCCTCGCCGTGCTTTTGGGGTCCTACTCGCAACGACTCGAGCACGAGGCCGATCTCTACGCCGTCGAAGTCAGTGGCGGGCCTGCCGCCTGGTGCAATCGCCACGGCGAACCGTCGCTGGCGGTACATCCGTTCGTCACGGCGCTCGAGAAGCTGGCCTACCTGAACGGCACGTCTCGATCGTCGCGGAGTTGGCAGCACGCGAGCATTGCGCGACGGATCGAGTTTCTCGAACGCGCTGCCGCCGAGCCCCGTTTCGCCGCCCGATTTCATGCACGTTTGCGCACCGCGGCGATCGTCCTGCTGGCCACGGTGTTGTGCGGTTTACTGTCGCAGGCGCTCGCCGCCGCGACGGCCGCGGGCATCATCTGAACAACCGGCACGACCGGCAGGCTCGCCGCGAATTCCTATCTCTTCTCACGGGAAGCACTAGACAGCAAGCTAGCATTTTGCCGATTTCTTGTTCGGCAGAGTGCATTGCGTTGCGAACGCCAGCTTCCCGGCACGGCGGATCGCGGCGCAAGCCCCCCGGCGCGGCCTCTCCGGATCGCGCTGTAATCCTTCCCACCCGGCGGCGTCCTCATAGGGCATTTCATGACCACTTTCGTTGATTCGTTGCTCGACCATCGAGCCTCGGCGGAACTGAACCAGCGCGTGTTAGTGGCCCTCGAATCGAACCCTCATCTTCCGCGTCGTATGTTGCGCATCGAGACGCACGAAGGGCGCGTCGTGCTGCGTGGCACGGTGCAGTCCTACTATCAAAAGCAGATGGCCCAGGAGATGCTTCGCGGCATCGACGGCGTGGGCGCCATCGACAACCGTCTGGAAGTAACCTGGCGCTAAGCCCAGCGAATTGCACAACCACCACGCACGGCGACGAGGCGGTCTGCGCTCGCGCGTCATGACCGCGTCGTACGATGTGCGTGGATCGAATTCGCCGCACTCGGCACGATCGCTGCGCGCACCCCCCCTCGTGCCTGGCAGATGTCAGGCAGGGGCGTCGTACCGCGATGGAATGGTCCCCGCGCGACGAGCCGGTCAACGAGGCTGCTTGGGCAGATAGCCCAGCACGGCGTCGTCCCGGTTCGCGTAGTAGGGAAAACGGTTCTCGAGTCGCAAGCCGGCCAGGATATCGCGATTGGCGGGCGAAAGTCCGCTCAAACGCACGATACCGCCATGCTGCGTGGCGCGGCGATGCAGCAGCACAAGCTGGCCGACCAGGTAGCTTTGCAGCCACTCGATCTGGTCCATCTCGACCACCACTCGATGCACGAAGTGCTGCTCGAGCAGTTCCCACACGCTATCGGCCAAAGGGGGCGCGTCGTCGGCTGCAAATTCCGGCTTCTGCAGCCTGACGAAGAGCCAGTCAGGGCCTCGTTCAATGTCCGCCAACCAACCTCGGGCCAACTCGACCATACGTTGCTCCTTCAACCAATTTCCCCACGCACGAACGTGCGCTCGATGATGAGACCGCCTGCGAGTCACGCCCCTTTGAAGCGGAGCGACCTGCGTGCGCTTCCTGCCTGCAACCGGCGAGAGGTGATTGAATGCCGGTAGCCTGTCCGTATCGAGGCCCACAGGTTCCCTCAGCTTAGGCGGCAGAAAAGCCAGTGGCAATTCCCCCACGCCAATTCCTTCGATTTGTTGTGAATGCCAGTGACGAGCTGTCAGGCTGCTGAAAAAGTCAGCAGCCTGCTAGGATCGCCTGGATGCGATCACAAAATAGCGACGGAAGTCGTTCTTTTGCGAGCGGTGCGGAGTTCAACTCCGCACTTCGCGAGGCTGAAAAAGGCCACGACGGACCTTTTTCAGCAGCCTGCTAGCCATTGCCGTTCGACATCCACGAACCGTGGGGCTGTCCGAAACTGCCCCCTGGATGGAATCGTGGCGGGGCATGGCAGAGGGTTGCACGTTTCCCGAGATGCGCGATACTACGGCAACGATTCGAGCCGAGCCCCCAACGCAAATCGAGCGAGGAAATTTCCCATGTCGCGATCTGGCGCCGTCACGTTCAAAGGCAACCCGATGACCCTGGCCGGCGAGGCGGTGAAGGTGGGAAGTCCCGCTCCCCCGTTCACGCTGCACTACTTCAAGGACGGCCTGAAGACCCTCACCCCCGACGACCTGAAGGGGAAGCCGACGATCATCAGCGTGGTCCCCTCGCTCGACACGCCCGTCTGCCAGACGCAGACCCGCCGCTTCAACCAAGAACTGGGCGCCCTGGGCGATAAGATCAACGCCCTGACGGTCAGTCTCGACCTCCCCTTCGCCCAAAACCGCTTCTGCGGCGCCGAAGGCATTACCAACCTGCAATCGGCCAGCGACTATCAGACCCGCAGCTTCGGCGAGAACTGGGGCATGCTGATCGAGGAATTGAAGATCCTCGCCCGCGGCACCTTCGTGCTCGACAAGGAGGGCAAGGTCGTCTACGCCGAGCAGGTGCAAGAAGTCGCCAGCGAGCCGAACTACGAAGCCGCTCTGACGGCACTGCGCGGCCTGCTCTAAATCACACCTCAGCCAAAGAGCAACTGCTGACCATCGTCGGCCTGTGCCGTGCCGGGCAGGCCGAGATGGTCGTAGCCCTTGGCCGTCAAGCGGCGGCCACGGGGCGTGCGAATCACCAGTTCGCTGCGCAAGAGATACGGCTCGACTTCGTCCGAGAGCGTGTCTACCGCCGTATTCAGTGTGTGCGCCAGCGCCTCGATGCCGACGGGGCCACCGCCAAAGACACGGGCAATCGTCTCCAACAGGCTGCGATCCTGCTTGTCGAGACCAAGCTGATCGATGCCCTGCATGTCGAGCGCGGCGTTGGCGAGCTCGCGCGTGATGGCGCCGTCGGCTTTGCTCGTGGCGTAATCGCGCACCCAGCGTAGCCGGTTGTTCGCCAGGCGTGGCGTGCCGCGGCTGCGCGAGGCGATCTCGAGGCTCGCGTCGGCGGCGATCGGTGCCCGCAGCTTGGTGGCGTTACGCCGCACGATCTCGGCTAATTCGGCGACCGTGTAGAAATCGAGATGCTCCCGCATTTGGAAGCGGTCGCGCAGCGGCGCCGAGAGCAGTCCGGTCCGCGTTGTCGCCCCGATCAGCGTGAAGGGCTTGAGCGGCATGTTGATCGTCCGGGCGTTCACCCCTTCGCCCAGCGCGATGTCGATGCGGAAATCCTCCATCGCCGGATAGAGAAACTCTTCAACCGCCTTCGGCAGCCGATGGATCTCGTCGATGAACAGGACCGAGCCCTCCTCGGCGTTGGTGAGGTAAGGCACCAGGTCCTTGGGCGCCGTCAGCACCGCGCCGCTGGCGATCTGAAACGAGACTCCCAGATCGCGCGGAATGACCGTGGCAAAGGTGGTCTTCCCCAGTCCCGGCGGTCCGTCGAAGAGGATGTGCCCCAACGTCTCGCCTCGTTTGGACGCGGCGTCGATGGCGATCTCGATCCGCGCGTAGACCTCGCGCTGCCCCACCATGTCGCGCATTCGCTGCGGACGCAGGCTGATGTCGAACTCGCTGTCGAGTTCCAGCGACCGCCAGCTCTTGGCGGTCGCGGCAACCTCGGGAAGAGAATCACTCGATTTGAGAATTGGCTCGCGTGGCATCGTACATCGCCCGGGGTCGGTGATTCACGCGCCAGAGGAGCGCAGGGGCCGCTCTGGCGGTGAACACTTGTAGACTGGGGCAATATACCAAACACCGCCCAAAGCGCCGAAGGGCAAACGGCGGCGGGCCCTACTACACGCGGGTATGACGGCCAGACTTACTCTTCGCTCTCGCCAGCTTCGGCGTCGCTTGGCGTCGCCCCTTCGACCAAGGCCGCTGGACGCTGCACGCCGCTCACCTTTTCGTAGCCCAGGCCACGCAGGACCTCGAGTACCTCGCTACAGGTGGGGAACATGCGGCCGCTGGTGCGCTTGTACTGTTCGAGCGCTCGCATGAATTCGACCTCGTCCACCGAGTAGTCCCGTTCGCAGGTGGTGGGGTCGATCTGACGACGACGGCTGACCTTCGCGCGGCGTTCGAGCTGACGACGCTCGACGGCCACCGGCTCGGTACGAGAACGACGATCCTTGCTCGCCCGACGTTCCGCGGACGCCTTGGCACGACGATCGATCGCTACAGAACCAGTTTCCTTCGAGCCGCTCTTCTTGGTCGTCTTGGTCACGTGGTCACCTGGGGCTGGGGGAAGGCGGGAGACACGTCGGGGGGCCAAGTGAGGATCGGTCTGTTTCCCCTATAAAATACACCACTTGCGCAAAACAGGCGGTTCTGCGAAACATTTCGCGTAGCGGGGAATTTTCTTACAAGGCAATCCTTACGGTCTTGCGGGCCGCCAAGCCAGAACCCACGTCACAACCGTCAGAATCGGAACGCACGCCGGGCAGTTCGACACCCGCCCGAGCCGTCGGCGATCACAGAATCGCCAGCCTGAAAAGTTCAGGTCCGTCAGGCGTCCGCGTTGCAGGTTCGCGGATCCAAGAAAATGAGCCGCGCTGGAGCGACTCGAAGGGGGCGACCTACCCCTGAGATAGAGTACTAGCGCGCGCCTAGAACGCCTGCGTCGGGACGCGATTCGACCGCGACGGGGCTACGTCCCGGCCGGCCGGTTCGGCCTCGCGCCGATTTCGCGCGGTCCAGATGTCGAAGATGACCGACCACAGCCCGGGGGCTTCGGTCTGGCGGTAGGGGTGGTCGGCCGGTAATTGGGTCATCAGCCGGCGATGTGCCTCACCCAACGCGTGGTAGGGCATCGAGGGAAACAAGTGATGCGTGGCATGGTAGCGCAATCCCACCGGCGCCCAGAGCGGTCCCAGTAGCCAGTTGTGGGGGAAATTCACCGAATCGAGCACCTGCTCCTGAAAGGTCGACGGTTCGTATCCATAGCGATAACGGTGGGCACCCAAGGAGCGGATCGCATTGATCATCAGCACGAAGAACGCGATCGAATAGGTTTGCACGATCACGATGACGGGGATGCGACCTGTCGCCACCGCCATCACGGTGCCCAAGGCCGCGACGAAACAGGCCACCTCTTGTATCCGCCACCAGCGCAGTTCCGCCGCCGAGGGCTCGGGCCGCACGTAGGTCGGCGCCACCACCATCGACGAGGCATGCCGCATCAGCCATCGGCGAAACGGCGGAATCATCCACGAGAGCGGCGCCAGGATCAGAAAACGCCCGAGTGCGATGAGGGGCAGCACGAACGGCTCGCCCAGCATCATGATCCAATTCCACCGTGAACCATACGCAAAC
Organism: Pirellulales bacterium; assembly: GCA_019636335.1. NCBI lineage: Bacteria > Pseudomonadati > Planctomycetota > Planctomycetia > Pirellulales > Pirellulales bacterium. Next base: position 441,827 of record JAHBXR010000001.1, on the reverse strand, counting down.
GGCAGATACTCGCCATCGTCGGCAGTGCCGAACTCGCGCCGTGAGTGGTGCGACAGGTGCGTGTGGTAGAGAAACGAGGGCATCAGCAGCGGAATGCCGAACCCCACGTTCCACGCCACGCGAAACGCCTTGAACGAATCGCTCCGCAAATGCGACAACTCGTGGGTAAATAGCGAGGCCCGATAGGCCGCCAGGCCGCACGCCACGTACAGCCCCGCCCAGAGCACGGCCTGGCCTGCACTGAACTCGGTAAACAGCAGCAGGTAGTTCATCGCCAACAGGCTGCCGAAGGCGATCGCATCGGAGACGAGAAAGTCGACCCAATAGATCCAGGCCTTCGGCTCGAACAGGTCGGCGACTAGGGCCCGGGCCTCGGCCAACGAAAACGAATGCTGTGCGTCAATGCGGCGTAACATGGGAACTTGCCCGAAAAAATCGGAAGAGTCCGCTACCAAGGCGGTGCAAGTACCCACATTATCGGACGACCCTCCTGTCGACTGCAGTCGGGTGGTGCCTGGCTCGATTAGGCACAAGACGTGGAATTGACGGGCTGCGGCGACCAGTGCGGCTTGGAAATGACGTCCGAGCAAAGCACTCGCGCTATATCGCTATCTCATTGCCTGGAGGGGCGGGGCCTACTCTCCCTGCGATGACATGGGCAGCTCTTCTGCCGTATCGAGCTCGATCGAGATGTGCAGACCGTTCTCTTCGAAGCTCGCCGCCAGGGCGATTGTTTCAGCCAGCTTGAGCACGTCGGCCAGTTGATCGAGGCTGCGCTGCGTCGTTTGACGATCGAGTCCGCGCGTCATCGACACGACCGAAGCGAAGAAACCGCGGTTCGACTCCAGAAACTCGCGAAATTCATCGCAGCGAATGAAGAGTACCTGGCTGGGAGGCGACATGGTGCTCCCCAACACGCGGGCAATCTCCGGCGACTCGGCCAGGGAATCCGTTCCACGATCATGCAGACTTAGCGACACGGCCTCGATCGACGAGCCAAACAGGAGATAGCGGTCGACGAATCCATAGGTCGCCATCAGTCCCCCCGGCAGGCTGCCGGGCAGGCGGTCGCCCGCTCCCTCGAGCGATGTCAACTTCACGCCTTCGATCTCGACCATGCGCACCTCGGCTTGCACCTCGTCTTCATCGCGATCCTGGTTGATGAAGTTGGCACCCAGCGTCATGACGGTGCGCAGGCCCGATTTGAGCGCGGTCGATGCTTGAGGGCGATCGTCCCCCTCCTCGCGTTCTTGCACCTCGACACCAAGCACCAGGTCGAGTTGTCGCTCTCCATCGGCGGCATCACTCTCGCGCGAGGCGAGGTAGGCGCCCATGTCGGGCCCGAGGCTCGTCAGCACGTCGTCGAACAGGTCGAGCCCCAGGAGCAGGCCCTGCGCCATGTCGCGCACTTCTTCGAAATTCTCCAGATCGCTCGCGGCGAGAAACAGCGAGCTGAGATGCCCTAGATTCACCCGGCCGGCAAAAGCGAAGAACGCATGGTTCGGCACACGGCGGAGAAAAGTCGCCTCCCCCCCGAGGCTGTCGATCACCCTCTGCAGCGCCGCCGGAATGCGCTGTCGGTCGAGATGGAAGAAGCTATCGACCGCCACGCGCGGCCCGACCTCGATCGAAGTGACCCAATAGTCCGAGGCGCGCCACGCCTCGACGATCGCCTGGCGCAGGAACGGCGCTTCGCTTTCCACGCCCGCATCGTCGGCCACGCGGTCGAGCTCGGCAACCATCTGCTCCTCGAACGATCGCGGATTGACGAACTTTTTCACCGCGGCGTTTTCTTTCCAGCGGGCACTTCCTACCGCGAAGGGGCGCGTGCCCGCCAGACTTTTTTCATTTACTTCCGTGGCGGCATGCAACTCGAGCACCTGGTGCATCACCGCTTCGCTGCCGGTGAGCACCCCGATGGGACCGAGCGTAGCGACGTAGATGCTCAGGTTATTTTCGCCGCGATCGAGCGTGCGAACGCGGTACTTGCTCCCCGCGTGTTCCAATTCGCCTTCCTGCTTCAAGTCGCCGACTCGGCGATGCGCATCGGCCAGCGCCAGCATAGCGCGCTCGAGCAGTTTCTGGTCGGCCGCTTCGAGCAGGAACAATCCACCGGCCGGCGCGCCAGCTCCTGGCCACACCGCGACGGCCGCCTTGCGGCCGAGCAGCTTTTGCTTGAACTCGTCGGCCGAGACTCCCAATTGCCGCGAGAGGGCCTCGATGATCGATCCGATGGGAATCTGGTTCTCTTGCCGCCACTTGGCCAGCGGCGGTAGTTCGATCAAGCGCTTGTGGAACTCCCCCTCGAAGAAGTCGCTTGCATGACTGACCAGGTCATCGAATTCGATGTAGAGCCCGGCGTCGGCCGGCACCAGTCGGGCCAGCGAGGGAGCATCGTCCGCGGCGCGGGCCGCGCGCCCCCCCAGCGCAACGAACAAGAGAATCAGCGCACACCAGGGAGCGCACCAGTGCCAGAGTCCACGAGCCGCCTTCATACGTGGTCACCTCTCTCGTTCTGCGTATCTTGTCGCGGCCCCAACCAGTACGCGCGATTCACCGATACGTCTGGGCAGGGGTCCATCGTCGCTCGACGGGGGTCGAACGGCAACCACCGCGTTCCACACAATAATGTTCGCGGCACTCTGATCGGTCGATCGAACGGCCGTCCCGGGGCAGGAATCGCGGCAGGGACGCTGGGGGCCCACTACCGGAAGAATCGGACGGCAGGCAGGAGCCTCTCGATTGCTGCGTGGACAGGGGCGAGAAATGCGATCCCATTCCTCGGTAACCAACCGGCGGACTGGGGATCCTCGGTGGCAATGTCCGCGCGAAACAATCGTCGGTCTAGAGCTTCTCGGCCGGAATTTCCGTCGGCAGGGCCTCGAGCAGGAAGCTGAACGCCCCCACGGTCGAGTTCGTCACCGGCTTCAATCCCTCGGTCATGTCGTTCACCCAACCGCGCGAGCCGCGCGCATCGGCCGTGGCCACGGCGCCGGACGGTGCCGGCTCCTGCTCGCGCGGGGCTCGTACGCCAGGCAGCAACAACGCCAATTCGGCATAGTTGGCCTGCGTTTCTTGCGCCAAGTCGAAGTAGCGGTCTCCCACCTGACGCACCAGTTCGCCAATCGGCAGATCGCTGGCCTGTTCGTCGCTGGCTTGTTCGATCGGAGATGATGCATCGGCGAGCCCAGCAGGCTGCTCGACCGGCAACACCGCCACCGCCGTGCCACCTTCCTCGGCACGTTCGCTCCACCAACTCCACACGGGGAACGCCGCGATCAACAAGGCCGCAGCCAGGGCAAAAGCCACCCACGGAGTGCGGTTATCCGCCGGACGTTCGACCTGCGGGGTCGCCAGGTCTGCCATGACGCGCGACACGAGATCGGCCGATGGCAACGGCCGCGGACGAGCAGCGATCTCTCCTGCCAAGGCGCCATAGGCCGACAGATCGGCGCGGCACGTTTCGCACTCGGCGGCGTGGGCCGCGAGTTGCTTGTCTCCTGCGAGCGGTTGCCGCGCGTCGAGCAGGTCGTTGAGTCGTGTTTCAAATTCACCGCACTTCATGTTTCACCGTTCCCGTGATTCCTCGCCGCTGCAAGCGGCCCGCCATTTCACGTCTGGCGCGATGCACCCAGGTCTTGGCCGTGCCGACGGGGCACGCCATTACCTCGGCGATCTCGATATAACTCAGTTGTTGTTCGTGGAAGAGGAGGAAGGCCTGGCGATACTCGTCGCGCAACGCGCCCAGTGCCAAATCCACCTCCTCGGCCAGGTTTCTCGCTGCCTGATGGTCGGGGGTCTCATCGGGCACCTCTTCTACCAGGTCGCTCGGCTGCGGACGCTGCGAGCGCTGGGCGAGCAGCGTCCGGCAACGATTCCCGGCGATGGCCAGCAACCAAGGCCGAAATTCGCGCGACTGGTCCCAACGCGCCAGGTGCCGCAACACCCGCACGAACGTCTCCTGCGTGGCGTCCTCGGCGTCCTCGCGATGCCCGAGCATCCGCACACAAAGCCCGAAAACGTCGCCGCGGAAGCGCTCGACGAGCGCGACCATGGCAGGCTCCTCACCCGCCAGGCAACGGACGACCAGCTCTCGGACGTCGTCGGACAATCGCTCACCTTTGGAGGTCGGGGAGCCGGTCTGTGAAGATTTACCCTAGCTTGGGGCCAGGAGTTTCAAACACCCTGCCCCCCAGTCGAGCGGATTGGCCCGACACCTCGCCGAAAGCCCATTGTAGACAAGCTCTTGGGCGGTGCCATGGGCAGGCCCGCTCCAGAAAGTCCGCGGTTATACATGTCGCAGACGTTAGAGGTGGCAGAATAGGCAGGGCTCGGGGGTGGGACGGCTGCCTTAGCCGGAGAGGTCTTCGAAAAGCTTGCGCAGGTCGCTCGTCGAGACGTCCTCGAGCCGGCGACCCCGATTCTCGAGCTTTTCGTTCACCTTGATGACCGTCTCGCGCATGACGGAGTGGGTGTCTTCCGATCCGCCGTAAAGGAGAAAATTACCGCCGCGCGTGATGCGCGTCTGGCCATCCTCGGCATCGAATCCGATCCCCAGCAAGGCCGCCTTGGGCTGCTTCTTCTTTCCGGCTTGATTCGATTTCAAAGCGGCTACTCCCTGGGGCACCAGACCATCAATATCGCCGGCCCACTCCCCAATTCTTGAGGCTGCTCTATCGCCGACGATGGCACGTGGAACTATAGGCGCGGCCGACAGCGCGGGTCAAGTTGCGCCACCTTTCATGGACATCGACCCATCGTGGTGCTTCCATCAATGCACGGTGCGCTTACGCCGACTTGATCGAGTCGCGCACCGTCTGGCGGGCAATACGGAAGGCGTTCGTGACGATCTGCGCCCGGGCCTGCAATTGTTCGGTCGTATAGTGCCGCATGCCCTCGCTGGGGGGCAAGCCGGCAATGGCCAGCGTCAATGGCATCAGGTCGAGGAACTCGCGGTATCGCCGCTTGACAGCCTCCTCGTCGACAGACATCGCAATCTCCTCGGTCGCAACAAGATGGGTCCACCGTCGCCAGTGGCCGCCGCCGACGAACCGCCAACCACTGGCCAGCTTTCGACCCTATTCCAAGGCGAGTGGAGTCGCAAGCGCAAATCCGTCTAGGGAGCGCGCGGAGAGAACCCCAGGCGGGGGCGGCATCGTCGGCCCCGCACGGAGGAAAGATGAGAAAGGGCCGGGCTAGCGTCGCTGGAAGAATTTTCGCAGCACGTCGGCCGCGGCCTTGCCGCTGTCGTTGCTCGCGTTCTTCGGGGGCGCGGCTGGCTTGGGGGGGGCCGTGTGAGCGCTGTCGGTCTTCGTCTCGGCAGAATCGTCGCCGGGGGGGAGCATTACCGTCGTCCGGAGATTGATCTCCTCGGTGTCTCCCGCCTCGATCTCGCGCGTCTCCTGCATCTCGGGCTGCGTCTCTTCGCTGAGCCACTGGGTGACGTCGTCGTCGGCTTTCGCCCCAGGGCCGCCATTGGCGGTCCGGGTTGCCGCATCCTTGACACTTGTCACCTTGGGCCGCTTCTTCGCAGCTGGCAACTCGACGATGACGAGTTCGAACTGCAACGGGCCCACGCGCAGCTTGTCGCCGGCGCGCAGTTCTCGCTCACCCACGATTTGCTCGTCGTTGACGAACGTACCGTTGCGACTTCCGAGATCGCGCACCACGACGAGCGAATCTTCCACCATCACCACGCAATGGTGGCGGCTGATCAAATCGCTCTTCGGGCGCAAGTGGCAGTCTTCAGCTCGGCCAATAAAGAACTTCGGCGCGGGAAGTTTGACTTCCTGTCCGCTATTTGCCCCCGCCAATACTTTCAGTCTCACGTCCATGGTTCGGCGTTGCTCCGCAGGGGAAGCATCTGACAGATAGAGGAATACGAGGTAACGATAGCGCTCGACGAATCCTCTGCGTTCAACGTCTCCGAATCCAAGGGCTTTCGACTTCCGTCGGCAAACTCCCCTAGGGGGTTTGTCGACCCACGAGACCAACCCGCATCATTCGGGTTTGGAATCGCGGCGAATTGGCTTTCAAACTTCTACTTCTATTGTTACGCGGGCCGGGGCAAAACAGCCCAAGCTCCACGGTTTTTCTAAACGGCCCTATTATGTTCCCCCCTCTTGCCTTGGCAAGAGAAGTTTTCATGCCCCCCCTTCGCTGACAAAAATGCAAGGCGAACGCTTACCGAGGCGCGCCATGAGGCAGGCAAGTCCTCGCCGCCGATCAACTGCAAGAGATAGGCTGTTCCGAATCGAACGCAGCCGACGTGTCGCGCATCCCCCCCAGAGGCGGCTACTTTCCGTAATGCCGCATCGCGCAAAGGCTGCCCTTCGATACTACCCGTCGACGGGGTGCAAGTCAAAATCAGGGTCAACGGGATAGCCTCTTTCAGCGGTCGATGTCGACATGGTCGCGCACCGTCCACTTCTGCAAACGCTGATGTTAGCGTGCCAAGGTCCAGTCGCGGTTGCCGTACCGCGTCTCGACCAATGCTCCGGCCGTAGCTCGTTCAGTCGAGCTCAGTGGACGCATCTCGAACGCGAGTCGCAGTTGAGTGGCCAACTCCTTCTGCAATTCGTGAGCCAAACTGTCGGGCGATCCTTGAAATTGCGAGATTTCGCGTAAACCCGGGATTTGTGGCGCGTGGAGAGATGTGGCCAACAAGATGCTGCCGTGCTGGAGAATGGCCTGCCGTTGTCGACGCTGGGCGCTCCCCGCGATTTTTGACGGCCCGACCACGACATCCCCTGGCGCGCGGCGTTCGAAGCAGAGAAAGGGCTGTTCCGCCGGAGGGCGCGCCTCACGGTGCTCGGCCAGCTCGGCCGACACTTTGCTTCGCGCGAGAACGGTTACCAGCGCCGCGTGGCAGTGGCGGTAGAGCGTCTCGGCATCGGCCGCCAGCGGATGCTCGATCCCAACCACGAACGAGTAAGTCAGCTCGCGATCGTGCAAAATCGCTCCCCCTCCGCTGGCCCGGCGTACGAGCGCCAGCTCCCCCCGCTCGACCATGTCGCGGTAGTCTGGCGGAAGCGACTGGAAATAGCCTAGCGACAAGGTGGGCTTTTCCCACTGGTAGAATCGCAAGGCACAGCCGAGTTCATTCGGCTCGGCCACCCCGATCGCCAGCAGTTCATCGACCGCCATGTTCCAGGCAGCCCCCCCCGGCGGATCGACCAGCAAGCGACAGCGATGCGCGGTAGCGAGGTTCATGCGGAGTCGATGGCGGTACGAGCCGAAACGAGCAAGTCGCTACGACTCAGCCCCCTGGGTGGCTGCTGACCAGCGTAATACCGGCTGCCGGGCGGCACGCACTTCGTCGGGCCGGCTGATCGGAGTCGTATGGGGAGCTTCGTGCAGCAGATCGGCCGGCTCTTCGGTAATGCGAAAGAGGGTTTCGGCGAAACGATCGAGCGTGTCTTTGCTTTCCGTTTCGGTCGGCTCGATCATCATCGATTCCCGCACCGTCAGCGGAAAGTAGACCGTGGGGGCGTGGAAGCCATAGTCGAGCAAACGCTTGGCGATATCCATCGCCGAGATGCCCTTGCTCGACTTCAAGTCCGCCGCCGTGGCGACGAATTCGTGCATGCAGCGATCCCCCTGTGGCACCGGCAGGATGTGCTTCACGCGACTCAACAGGTAGTTGGCATTGAGCACGGCGTTTTCAGAAACTCGCTTGAGCCCGTCCGGGCCGTGCGTCCGCAGATAACAGTAGGCACGCACGAGCACGCCCGTGTTGCCGAAAAAGCTGCGCACGCGGCCGATCGAGCGGGGGCGATCGTAGTCGAGCGCGTAACGCTCCCCCCGCTTCACCACCACGGGGGCGGGCAGGTAAGGAGCAAGCATCTCGCGGACGGCGATCGGACCGGCGCCGGGACCACCGCCGCCGTGGGGGCCGCTAAAGGTCTTGTGCGGATTGAAGTGCATCATGTCGGCGCCGAAATCGCCCGGCCGCGCGATGCCGAGAATCGCGTTCATGTTCGCGCCGTCGAGATAGATCAGCCCCCCCCGAGCATGTACCTTGGCCGCGATGTCGGCGATCTGCCGGTCGAAGAGCCCCAGGGTATTGGGATTCGTAATCATGAACACGGCGACGTCGTCGTCGAGCTTCGACTCGAGATCGGCCACGTCGACAAAGCCTTGCGGCGTGCTGCGCACCGTGACCGCGTCGAAGCCGGCAATCGTGGCGCTGGCCGGGTTGGTGCCGTGCGCACTGTCGGGCACGAGCACCTTGGTCCGCTTCTCTCCCCGTTCGCGGAAATAGGCCGCCGCCACGAGCAAGGCCGCCAGCTCGCCGTGCGCACCGGCCGCAGGCTGCAACGAAACGGCGTCGAGACCGGCAATCTCGGCCAGCATTTGCTGCAACTCGAACAACAGTTGCAGCATGCCTTGTAACGAGCTTTCGGGCTGGTAGGGATGCAGATTCACGATCCCCGGCAGGCTGGCCAACCGCTCGTTCCGCTTCGGATTGTGCTTCATCGTACAGGACCCGAGCGGATAGAAGTGCGTGTCGACCGACATGTTCAAGGTCGACAAGTTGGCGAAGTGTCGCACCAGATCGGGCTCGGCCAGTTCGGGCAGATCTGGCGGCGTTTCGGTACGGTGGCTCGCCGGCAACAAATCGTCGAGCGGTTGCTCGGGCACGTCGCTGGCGGGGAAACGCGTCGCGCGGCGCCCCGGTTGAGACAATTCGAACAACAAACGTGTGGCACGTGTATTACGCATGGAGAGAACAAGCCTCGCTCTGGGCATGAGCTACGCAGTCGGCCAGTCGATCGATCTCGTCGCGCGTCCGTTTCTCGGTCACGGCGACGAGGAAGCAGTCGGCCAGTTCTGGATACCAACGCCCCAACGGCACGCCCGCGAAGAAGCCGGCTCGTTCGGCCGCGGCAAGCAGTTCTGCCACATGCCCGTCGACATCGCGGACAACAAACTCTTTGAAGTAGGGCCGCTCGAAGACCGGCGAGACGCGATCGGTCGCCGCGAGCTTGTCGCAGGCGTAGTGCGCTTTGCGCAGCGAGAGTTCGGCAACTTCGCCCAGGCCGCGCGGCCCAAGCGACGCGAGATAGACGGTGGCCCGCAGGGCGAAGAGCCCCTGGTTCGTGCAGATGTTGCTGGTGGCCTTTTCGCGGCGAATGTGTTGCTCGCGCGTCTGCAGGGTGAGTACCCAGCAGCGGCGTCCGCGGCGATCGACCGTTTCGCCCGTGATGCGGCCGGGCATGCGACGCACCAGCTCTTCGCGCACCGCCATGATGCCCAGAAACGGCCCACCGTACGAGAGCGGACTACCGAGCGACTGACCTTCGGCCACGACGATGTCGGCGCCGTAATCGCCCGGCCGCTTGAGCAGGCCCAGGCTGATCGGGTCGACCGAGGCGACGACCAACGCCCCGGCCCGATGGGCGATCTCGACCAGTGTCTCCATCTCTTCGAGACAGCCGAAGAAGTTCGGTTGTTGCAGCAGGACGCACGCGGTCTCGTCGCTGACGGCGGCGGCCAGATCGTCGGGGGCGGTCGTCCCCTCCGGGGTACCGACGGTGACCAGCTCGGCTCCCAGGCTACGCAGGTAGGTCGACAGCACCGCGCGATACTCCGGGTGTACGCTGGCGGCGGTCACCACGCGGCGGTGACGTCGCGTCGCGGACATGCTCATGAGCACGCCCTCGGTCGCGGCGCTCCCGCCGTCGTAAAGGCTGGCATTCGACACGTCCATGCCGGTGAGCTGGCAAATGAGCGTCTGATACTCGAAGAAGGCCTGCAGGTTTCCCTGGCTCACCTCGGGCTGGTAGGGCGTGTACGACGTGTAGAACTCTCCGCGCGAGCCGACGTAGTCGACCACGGCGGGGATGAAGTGATCGTAGCTGCCGGCTCCCAGGAAGCAGACCCGTTGGTCGGTCGAACGGTTGGCCGCGGCTAGCGCCGATACATGCTGCGTCAGTTCGAGCTCGCTCATGGCGGGCGGAATCTCGAGCGGGCGCTGCAAGCGCAGCTCGGCGGGCACGAGCGAAAAAAGCTCGTCGATCGAGCCGACGCCGATGGCCGCGAGCATCTGGCGCTGGTCTTCGGGGGTGTTGAACACGTAAGGCATCGTTCGGCTGAAACCTCCTGTAAAGCCGGCGTGAGGGCCGGACTCATACTGCGTCGAACGCTAGTTGCGGGTGGCACGTCATCCCAACCCGAAGCGTCAGCGAGGGGGAATCACGGAATGAGCACCATTTGAAGTGCCCCCTCGCTCATACTTTGCGCTTGCGATTGCGTCAATCGCACATGCCAACCACTGGCGTTGTCTCTAATGTCCTTCTTCCGCACATTGCCGCTCGTAGGCGGCATGGTCGAGCAATGCTTTCAGCCCGCTTTCGTCGGCGATGCGAATCTTGACGAGCCAACTCCGACCGTAAGGATCCTCGCCAAGCCACTCGAGATGATTGGCCAGATCGCCATTCACGGCGACCACCTCGCCCGTAACGGGGCTGTACAGGTCGCTCACCGCTTTCACCGATTCCACTTCGCCGAAGACTTCTCCCGCCTTGAGTTGGCGTCCGACGTCGGGCAGGCCGAGAAAGACGAGATCCGTGAGCGCCTCGACGGCAAAGGCCGAGATGCCCACCGTGGCTACCTTGTCGCCGCCGTCGTTGGCGACGTGGACCCATTCGTGCGTCTTGGCGAACAGCAATTGATCGGGTGTCACGCGGAGAACTCCTTTTCCTGTACGAGCGCGCCGGGCGAATCAGCTTTTCGCGCGGCGATAAAAGGGCATTTTGACGACATGCGCCGCGGCGGCCTGACCGCGCAAGTCGACCTGCAGTTCGGTGCCAGGGACCGCCAACCCCGGGCTCGCGTACCCCAGGGCAATGGGACGCTCGAGCGTGGGCGAGAAGGTTCCGCTCGTCACGCGGCCGACCGCTTGCCCGCCCGACAGAAGGACGTAACCTTCGCGGGCAGGACGCCGTCCGGCGATCTCCAGACCAATGCGGCGCGGGCGAGACTTGTCTTGTCTCAGGGCGATGAGTGCGTCTCGTCCCGGAAACTCTTTGTCGAGATTCACGGCAAAGGCGAGTCCCGCTTGGAACGGATCGGTCTGTTCATCCAACTCGTGCCCATAGAGGGGCATCGCCGCTTCCAGCCGCAGGGTATCGCGAGCGCCCAACCCGGCCGGTTGCGCGCCCAGGGGCTGGCCAGCCGCGAGCAAACGCTCCCACAGCGGCAAGACGGCCGCCGCCCCGACGATGAGCTCGACGCCATCCTCCCCCGTGTAACCGGTGCGACTGACGACCCCCCCGTGCCGCGCGATCAGCGCTTCGGCGGCCGAATAGTAGGGCATGGCTGCCAGATCGACATCGCAAAGAGGCTGCACGAGCTCGAGTGCGCGCGGCCCCTGCACGGCGACCATGGCCCAATCGTGCGTGAGATCGGCGTAGCGGCAATCGTCCGACGTCGCGTCGTGATGCGAGTCGAGCCAGGCGATGATCTTTTCGCGATTGCTCGCGTTCACCACAAGCAGGTGATAATCGTTGCCCGCGGCGTCGAGCAGGCGGTAGACGAGCACGTCGTCGAGGATGCCTCCCGCCTCGTTCGTGACGAGCGAATAGACCACCTGACCGGGGGCGAGATCGCTCACGCGGCGCGTCACCAGGCGATCGAGAAACCGCGCGCTGCCGGGGCCATCGAACCGGATCCGCCCCATGTGCGAGATATCGAACAGGCCCACCGCCCGACGCGTGGCCTGATGTTCCGCCACGATCGAGCCATACTGCACCGGCATCGCCCAGCCGGCGAAGTCGACCATGCGGGCGCCGTGCGCAGCGTGCCAATCGTGGATCGGCGTCTGGGCCAGCGTGCAGCTCATGCAGCACCTCGGGCGCGACGTGGTGAAACAATGCAATCCCCGCCGGCGGAACCAAAGCCCCCGGGGGCGTGCGAGGATTGCCAAGTTGCCAAAACAATCAAACCAAACAAGCGTGCCCGTATTGTAGCGGTCGCTCGCCGGACCGCCAGGGTCGTCGCCGGAAGAGTGGTCAGTGGGCAGTGGTCAGTGGGCAGTGGCAAAATTGTTCCACCTAGCGGCCTGGACGGCGTTTGCGTTTGCCTTTGCTCTTGTTCTTGGAGCCGTTGCTGGCGTTCTTCTGACCTTTCGTCTTTCCCTTCTTACCGCCGTGCGGCTTGCCGCGATCGCCCGTGCGGTCGTTCGGCTTTCCGGCGCCAGGGCGTCCCACGTGTGAGGAACCGCGGCCTGGCTTGTGTTTAACTTCACCACGGCGCTGGTCGACAGCCGGCCGCGTCGCGGGGCGTTTTTGCCGCGCCACGAGCCGGAAATCGAGTTCGCGGCGATCCACGTCGACGCGTGCTACCGAAACCCGCACGCGATCCCCCAAGCGGAACGAGTTGCCGGCACGCCGACCGCTGAGCGTGTGTGATCGCCGATCGAAATCGTAGTAATCGTCTTCGAGCGAGGTGATGTGAATCAGCCCCTCGGCCGGCAACTCGATCCCCTGCACGAAGAGGCCGAAGTCCTCGACCCCGGTCACCACGGCGTCCATTGCCTCGCCGATGCGCGTGCTGAGGTAGGCCAGCAGCTTGATTTTAGTCAACTCGCGCTCGGCGTCTTCCGCACGCTGTTCCCGCTCGGAGCAATGTTCCCCCGCGATGAGCAGGTCGTTCGCGTCCTGCGTTGGCTTACGCTTCGCGAGCAGGGCATCGATCAGCCGGTGAATCGTCAGATCGGGGTAACGTCGAATGGGGGACGTGAAGTGGCAATAACAGTCGCTGGCCAGCGCGAAGTGCCCTTCGACCTGAGGACTGTACACGGCTCGCTGCAGGCTGCGCAGCACGGCGTAGTTCACCGCTCGTTCCTCGGGCAACTCGCGCACGGCCTCGAGCAGTCGTTGCAATTCGAACCGGCTCTCGAGACTTTCGACTTCGAACCCCAGCTCCTTGACAAATTCGGTGAGCGCCTTGAGCTTGCGCGGGTCGGGCGCCGTATGGACGCGTCGCAGGAACTCGAACTGCGCCTCGTGCAGCGTCTCGGCCACCGCTTCGTTGGCCGAGAGCATGAACTCTTCGATGATCTGATGACTGACCGTATTCTCGACCACGTGCGCGCCGGTGACGCGGCCATCTTTGTCGAGATCGACCTTCACCTCGGGCATCGACAGCTCGAGCGATCCGCGCCGGCGACGCCGCGCACGCAGCGTCATCGCCAATTCGTGCATCCGACCGAGCAACTCGTGAACCTCGGGGATGAGCTTCTCGCGCCAGATCTCGGGATCGGCCAGATAATCGTCCACCTCTTCGTAGGTGAAACGGCGGCAGCTCTTGATCGCCGCCGAGTGTAGATCGACCGCCACGGGAGCCCCGTCGGCCGTGAATTCGATGTAGCAAGTCTTCGTATAGCGCACGCGATCGGGTTGCAGACTTGCCAGCCCGTTCGAGATGACCTCGGGCAGCATGGGGAGCACGCGATCGGGCAGATAGACGCTCGTCGCGCGATTGTACGCCTCGCGATCGAGGGCCGATTTCGGTCGCACGAAGTGCGAGACATCGGCAATGTGTACGCCCAGACGCCAATGTCCCTTTTCAATGCGCACGAGCGAAATCGCATCGTCGAAATCGCGCGCGTCGATCGGGTCGATGGTGATGATCGTCTCGTTCGTCAGGTCGAGCCGATCCTGCAGCTCGTCGGGATTGAACTGATCGGCCTCGAGGCGAGCTGCTTCGAGCACATCGTCGGGAAAGGCGTCGGGCAGGTTGTATTCGTAAATGATCGTCTGCGTGTCGACGCCCGGCTCGCCCCGCTTGCCGAGCACTTCCGTAATCACACCTTCTCCATCGTGGATGTGCGACGGAAAGCGGACCATCTCGAAGACGACCTTGTCGTCGGGCTGCACATTCTTCGCGCCGGTGTCTCCCACCGAGATGGGACGCGCGAACAACGTGCCATCGACCTGCACGTAGCCCGTGCCGGCGGTCTCGAAATACGTGCCGACGAACTGGTGCGTTTCTCGCTGGACGACCTCGACGATCGTCCCCTCAGGCTTGCCACGCCAGTTTTTTCCCTGGGCGAGGCGGACGCGGACCGTATCGCCCGTGGCGGCATCGCCGGCGCGATCCTCGCGAACGAAGATGTCCGCGTCGCGGCCGACGGAAGGCAGCGTGCCGGCGGGCCGGACGAAGCCGAAGCCCCGTTCCACGCGGCGGAAGATACCGGTAATGAGTCCACCGTCTTTTGAAGCGGCGGCGCCCGTGGGACGACCGGGACCGACGAGATGGTTGGCCCCGTAGGCAATCTTGCCTTGTTTGACGAGTCGTTTAATCAGTTTCTTCAGCATCGGACGGTCGTCGTCCGAGAGACCGAGTTGCTCGGCCAAAGCTCGCGGCTTCATCGGCCGATAGCCGGGCGCAAGCACGAGCGCAAGGAGCGCTCGTTCGAGATCTTCGTTGGGCATGTAATCTTGCCGCGCGGGGCGGCAGTCCTGGGAAAATGTGTTGTCTGTGTTTCATTGCGTCGGCCCTGGCTGGGCACGCGCAGCGGGGGGCGCGCTCAACGGGCGCCCTGGGCCGGAACGGCGTGCTGGCCCTTGAACAGTTTGCGACCCAGTTGCTGGTGGTAGATCGTCCAACTGCTCTCGGTGTTCGGGTCGTCACGCATCTGTTGCTCGAAAGCGTGGATCTTCGCGTCCAGGTTGTCGAGTTGCGCGAGGGCCACCGCTTCGAGCGTCATCGGCAGCTTCGGGCTGCCAAACTCGTACTGTCCGTGATGGCTGACGATCATGTGCTTGAGCCGAAGCACCAGCTCCTCGTCGATGGGCTCGCCGGCCAGGGCCTCGGCCTCGGCAACCTTGCGGTCGAGCATGCCCACGGCCATCACGACGTGACCGATCAACTGCCCTTCGTCCGTGTAGCTGAAGGCGCGATCGTAGGCCAATTCCTCGGTCTTGCCCATGTCGTGGATGAACGCCCCCATCAGCAACAGCTCGGAGTCGATCATCGGGTAGCGGTCGGCGATCCGCACGATCACCTCGAGCAGATTCACGACGTGCTCGAGCAGTCCGCCCACGTAGGCGTGATGGTGCTTGATCCCGGCCGGGGCACGGCAAAAGCGCCGCATGAACTCTTCGTCGATGAGAAACGCTTCGGCCAGGGCACGCAGGTGCGGGTTCGTCAGACCCCGCAGCAACTCTCCCAAGCGTACGACATACCCGTCGATCTCGCGGGTCGCCAGGGGCATGAAATCCGTTTCGTCGACCTCCTCGGGCAGCACACGCGTGATATTCGTCACGATCAGTTGCACGGCCCCCTGGTAGACCTGCGTGCTCCCTTCGATGCGAACGTAATCGCCGTTCTCGAAGCTGCGATAGACGTGCTCCGAAGCGTTCCACATGCGCGCCCCGATGCGCCCGGTGCGATCCGAGAGTTCGACCTGCAGGTACAGGTTGCCGTTGCGGTTCGGCCGCAGTTGCTTGTCGGCGGCGAGAAAGATCTCGTCGACCGAGTCCTGGTTGCCGAACTGCGCGATGAAACGACGTGGCATGCGAAACACTTTCTCGAAGCGGGGAGAGATGCGGGATGGGGCGCCCATCGCCTCGGAAATGGCGAAACGAAGCGCGGTGCCACGATTCTAGGGGAACCACCGTACAGGCGATAGGGACCGTCCCGCGATCCGCTCGTTGACGCCGCTCGTCACTCGGTCGGCTGGCAGAAATCGCCTTTGACAAAGGAGAAGACGACGGCGTCGAACTGGTTCCCATGGACGCGCAAGCGACGGCGCAGAATCCCCTCGCGCAGGGCGCCGGTCTTTTCGGCCGCGCGGACGCTGCGCGTATTGCCCACGGCGGCCACGATCTCGATCCGCTGGAGATTCAATACATCGGTGCCCCAGGGAGCGAGCAACCTGGCGGCCCGCGTGGCCATGCCGCGTCCCGACTTGCTGGCGCGCACCCAGTAGCCCAAGTTCGCCCGGTGCGTGTCGTGATCGAAGTGGTTCAGGCCCACGGCGCCACAAAACGAGCCGTCGGTGGCATCGCCGATGGCAAAGCTGTACTCGCGCCCAGTGCGCCAGTGGTCGGCGCAGAGCGAGAGCCACGAGACCGATTCCTCGCGCGTGTAGTCGGCATGCGCCCAGGGAAGCCAGGCGATCATCTCGGAGAGCGACTCGCGCACCGAGGCGTAAACATCGTCGGCGTCGCTTTCGCGGACCGGGCGCAAGACCACGACGCCATCGGTCAGCACGGTGCGCTGGGGATCGAGCGGGCGGATGGGGGCAACCGTCGTAAAACCCATGATCTCTGGCGTGGACGCTGGGGTCATGCGTGCTGTGTCACCCGTGAATCGCGCGGCGCGAAAGATTACTTACCCGGCCACCACGCGTCGAGCCGCGTGCGGAGCCGGGCGACCGTCTCAGGCTCTTCGGCTGCGATATTCTTCGTCTCGGTGGGGTCGTTGGCAAGGTCGTAGAGTTCCACCAGGGCAGGAGATTTTGCCGGGACGATCAGCTTCCTGTTTCCTGCGACACACCAGCGGTGGGTCAGGTTCGCCGCCGGGCGGTCGATATCGACGGCATTGTGCGTGAAGATCTCGCCACAGATCGTGTCCCGCGGATAGGGGCTTCCCGTCGCCACCTCCAGCAGATTCGTACCAGGCAAATGGCTCGGCGGCGCGACACCGCAGGCGGTGAGCATCGTCGGCACGAGATCGACCGTCGAGATGGGCGTGGCGATGCTCGTCGGCGAAACGTGCCCCGGCCAGCACACGATCACGGGGGTCCTCACGCCTCCATCGTAGGGCGAGAGCTTGCTCTTGGGAGCAAAGCCCCCCCGGGTCGTCTTGGCCTCCCCCGTCTCTTGGATCCAACCGTTGTCGACCGCGAACACCACCAGCGTGTTCTCTGCCAGCCCGCGCTCGTCGAGCAGGGCGAGCAACTCACCGATCGTCTCGTCGAACCACTCGCACATGGCCCAGTAGGCCGCCAGCTGGGGATGCCGATCGGGCGCAGAGTATTTCTCGAGCAGCCGCTGCGGCGGGTTGTGCGGCATGTGAGGCAACAGCGGCGCGTACCACAAGAAGAACGGACGCTCGCCGACCGTGTCGAAAAACTCGCCGATCGGCGCGAGCCCTTCTCGACCGATCGTCAGCCCCACGTCGCCGTGCCGCCCGCCCCGCGTGGGATCGCCGTGCGACATGGCATGCGTGAAGCCCCCCAGCGCGGGCTGCCCCTCCCACCATTTGCCCGTCTGCAGGCTCAGGTAGCCGGCCGGCGCCAAGAGGCGCGGTATCGTGGCATGGCCGCTCATGTGTCGCAGCATCAGCGAACGATCGACGCCAGGCGGAGGATCGTTCGACGTGATGCCATGCTGATGCGGAAAGAGTCCCGTGGCAAAGGTCGCCAGGCTGGCGCGGCAGAGGCTCGTCGGAACGTAGCCGTGCGTGAAGACGGCCCCCTGCGAGGCAAGCCGGTCGAGGTGCGGCGTCGCGATCGTCGGGTGCCCCATGAACCCGAAATCGGTCCAGGCCTGATCGTCTCCCAGAATGAGGACGACGTTCGGCCCGCGCTCGGCGGAGATCGATAGCGAGGGAAACACCAGGACGCACAGCGCCACGAGGGCAAACAGCCCCACCACGCGCGCGAAGAACGAGCTTCGAACGAATGCACAAGAATTCATGAGGCGAGCAAACCCAGTGGGACTTTGTCGTGGGGGGACGTTGCCGATTAGAAGAACAGCCGCGCGACAGTCTCTGCCACGCACGCCGGTTTGTCCTCTCCTTCGACTTCGTACGTTTGCTTGTACGTGACTTGCACGCCCCCTCCGGCGATGTCCTTCAATTCGGTGAGCACCGACGACATGCGAATGCGCGCGCCGACACGAACGGCGTTGGGAAATCGCACACGGTTCAAGCCATAGTTCACGCCCATGCGAATGCCCTCGATCGTGGCAATCTCCTGGGCCAGCATCGTGCAGAGCGAAAGCGTGAGGAAACCGTGCGCGATCGTCGTGCCATAGGGCGAGTGCGCGGCCGCCATCTCGGGATTGCAGTGGACCCATTGATGATCGCCCGTGACGTCGGCGAACTGCTGGATGCGGTCCTGGGTGATCTCGAGCCAATCGCTCTTGCCGATCTCCTGGCCGACGAGCGTACGCAGTTCATCCAGACCGCGAATAAGGCGTGGGGGCATCGTGAGGCTGACCTCTTCTGGGGACACGAAGTTCTCTCGCGCTTCCCAAAAGTCTACACCGCCGGGGCAGCAGGATGAACCCTGAGGTTAGCAGGCCGGGGAAGTATTCCTCGGCCTGTGCGGATCGCAGGATGCGATCCCAAAATCGCGACATCCGTCGTGATTTTGCGAGCCGTGAGCAGCTTTGCTGCGAACCTGGCGAGGGGGGGGAAGAATGCCACGAAGGCATTCTTCCCCAGGCTGTTCGCAGAACGCCACCGTCAGACGTTGTCCAGCGTCGGCAGCGTCCACGGCGCGCGATATTCCGCCCGCGTCAGATACCGATTCGCCTCGTCGTCCCCCGGAAACGTATAGGTCGCCGGGTCGAACTTCACCGTCCGGCCGACCCGCCAGGCGATATTTCCCAAATGGCAGAGCGCGCTTGACGGGTGGCCCACCGTTTCCAGGTCGGCCACCGGCCGTCCGCGGCTGTGCATGCAGTCGATGAAATTCTGCGCGTGACCGATTTCGTTCTGCTCCCCTTTCTCTTCGCGCAGGAGTTCATCTTTCAAGCCGAACGCTCGCCAGCGGCGATTGCCAATCACCACGTAGCCGCGGTCGCCGTAGACCGCCGCTCCCTCGGGATCGCCATACAGCGGGTACCGGCTCCAGAGACGCATCTCGTAGGTCAACACGCGGCCGGGATAGTCCCAGGTGACCATCAACGTGTCGGGCCACTCCTGGTCGTCGTCGAAGTAGTATTTCCCGCCGACTGCGGTGGTCTTGGTGGGAAACAGAGGGAGCGGGGCTTCGCCGGCCGCCGCGATGGCCGTTTCCAATCCCCAACGAGCCACGTCGAGTCGATGAACACCGTCGTTGCCGAGATCCCCCGTCCCGTAATCGAAGAACCAGCGCCAGTTGCCGTGGAAACGGTTCGGATTGAACGCGCGTTTCGGCGCGGGTCCCAGCCACAGGTCGTAATCCACGCCGGCCGGAGGCTCGCCATCGGGCGGATGACCGATCGAGCCTTGCTGGGCACTCTCCCAGGCCTTGGCGAACAGGGGACGGCCGATGTTGCCCGCCCGCAGGTACTCCATCGCCGCATGGAAGTGGGGTGAACTGCGCGATTGCGTGCCGAGTTGCACGACGCGACCGTGCTTCTTGGCGGCGGCCACCATCGTGCGCCCTTCGATAATATTGTGTCCGTCCGGCTTCTCGACGTAGACGTCCTTGCCCGCCTGGCAGGCCATGATCGTAGGAATCGCGTGCCAATGGTCGGGCGTACCCAGCACGATGGCATCGACCCTCTTGTCGTCGAGCGCGCGGCGAAAATCTTTGATCGCCTCGGGACGGCGGCCGGTCGAGCTTTCGACGCCGGCGACTCGTTCGGCCAGCACACTCGCATCGAGATCGCAGACGTATTTCACTTCGCACGTTGGCAAACCGGCGAAGGTGTTCAGCAAGGAAGAGCCACGCCCGCGCACGCCGGCTACGGCGACGACCACGCGATCGTTCGGCGCGGCCTTGGCCAGGCGTGGCTGGATCAACGTGGATGAAACGCTCGCCGCGGCCAGCCCCAGCGCGGTGGACGTGCCTGACAGAAACGTTCGACGATCCATGACGTGTTTCCCTCACGAATGGACGACAAACCGAGGCGACGGAGCGTTATAGTAGCCGGACAAATACACAAGTGCGAATAGATTGATGCGTTTCGCGCTCGAAGCTCTCCGCCAAATCCCGGTTCCGACCTGGTCTAGAAGAATTTGAGGTAGCGCACCATGAATGTTTTCGACCGATTACGCCTCGACGGACGACGAGCCGTCGTCACGGGGGGCAGCCGTGGTTTGGGTTTGGAAATGGCACGCGTCTTGGGACAGGCCGGCGCTGAACTAATCATTGCCAGTCGCGACGGCGATCAGCTCGAAACGGCGTGCGCCGAACTGCGCGAGTCGTCGCCCCGGGTGACGGCCGTCGTGGCGGATCTCGCCACGCCCGAGGGAGCGACCAGGTTTTGCGAGCAGGTGCTGAGCGAATACGCGCCCCTCGACATCCTAGTGAACAACGTCGGCGGAAGGAGAGTCAACTTTCCCACTGAGGAGATGCCGCTCGAAGAGTGGCAGCGGATCGTCGATCTGAACCTAACGCAGGCCTTTGTCTGCACGAAGTTGATTGGCGGCGCCATGCTGCCACGACGGCGTGGTCGCGTGATCAACGTGGCGTCGATCTCGGGCTTCGTCCCGGGCAAGCTGATGCGCGGTCGCTCCTACGAAACCTGCAAGGCGGCGCTGGCCATGTTCACCAAATCGGTCGCCGCCGATTGGGCCCCTTACAACGTGACGGTGAACGCCATTGCGCCCGGGGCGTTTCTGACCGACGCCAATCGGCGCTGGTTCGGCGAGCGCCCGGAGTTGAAACAGCAGATCGAAGAGCGCATCCCGATGGGTAGAGTCGGCGAGCCGCACGAGATCGGGGCCCTGGCCCTTTACCTGGCCAGCGACGCGTCGAGCTACATGACCGGTTCGGTGATCGTCCTCGACGGCGGTTATTTGCTCTGGTAACCCGTGATTCCTCAAGCCGCGAGCGCCGGTTCCAGCGTCGTCGGCAGGGTCACGGTGATCCCGGCCGCCGCGTGGAGCTGCTGCACGTAAAGACTCAAGAATGCCTGGGCCTCGGCCGCCGAGAACCGCTCGCGGTCGTAGTTCAACACGAGCGCCATCCGGCCGGCATACGTCACGGGCGTGATCGCCATCGAAGTGAAGGGACGCACCGGCGGGGCCGACTCGATCGCTTCCAGCACCAGCTCACCCGCCACGATCTTCCCGTTCTGCCGAGGCAGCGGTACGTCGGTCATCACTTGTCCCATGTTGCTCAACACCGTTGTCGCATAACAGCGATTGTCCCGGGTCATGAACTCGAGCCCGCCACGAATCGATCCGATCAAGGCACACGAGCGCACGAAGGCCAGGCCGAAGCGAAAGGTTTTCAAGAACCAGGTTTCGAGCTTGATCGACTTGAGCAGCAGGGCCGGGTGGTGAAACAGGCCCAGGTGCCGATCGAGAAAGACCATCGCTACGACGTTCGCCGCCGGCAGATCGTCATCGTCCGCCGTGCGCAGGTTGACCGGCATCATGATGCGGAACAATTGTCGCGCTCGGCCGAGTCCGCGGGCGTCGCTCCAGGCCTGCATCGTCAGAAACAAGTCGCGCAGCAGCAGATCGTTCAGTGTGGCGCCGGCGCCACGCGCCGTTTCGCGCAGTTGCTTCGTTTCGTCCACCGTGAACGTGTGCGTCGGATAATTCAGCAACTCGCGGCGTTCGTCGGCCGGCACGACCACGTGCGGACCCGAGCGGAGCGACGCCGGTCTCGGCAGCAGAAACATGGCCATGCCGACGACAACGCCCCACAACTCCTGCGGCAAGCGCAGCAACACCTGCCACCAAGCAAGTCCGAACCTGGCACGCCGTGCGAGCTTCTCTACCAGCACCGGTCGCCAGGCAGGCGCCGTCCCGCGAACCTCGGCGTCGTAGGCGCAGAGCGTGTCTTCGAGAAAGCGATAGGCCCCGATGCCATCGGTCGCGCTGTGATGAAACTGGGCTCGTACCTCGGTCTCCGTGCCCGACGAGCGCACCCACAACCGCACGGGCAGTTCGTGTTGCAAGTCGATTTTTTCCTGCCCAGGAAAACGGAGATCCTGGTCGAGTTCCGCCACGTCGACGAGTACCTCTGATTCGCTGGCCATCCAAGTGGCGGCGCGGCCGGTCCCCACGACCCGCGAGCAGAGCAACGGGTGTCGCGCCAGTGCCTGGCGCACGGCACGGCGAAAGACGTCGACATCGAACCGGCCCGCCAGCTTCATGCGCACGGTAAAGGTCATCGGATGACTCGCACGGTCATCCGCCAGCATATAACGCTCGAAGGCATTGAGGTGACCTGACATCCCTCAAACTCCTGACATGGTTGTCGTGGCTTGCTTCTGTAGCGCCGGGGGAAAACAATCACCTTCCGGCGGCTACCTACCAAGCGCAGGCCGGCTGAAAATGTTTCTGGGAAATAGCAAGAGCAGACGATGGCCACGAATCAGCCCCCCCTGGGCTCGACACGCGATGAACTCGACACCCCGGCCCTGGTGATCGACCTCGATCGGCTCGAAGCGAACATAGCCCGCATCGCCGGGCTCTGCCGCGAACGTGGCGTCGACTGGCGCCCCCACTCGAAGGGGCACAAATCGTCAGAGATTGCCCGCCGGCAGGTGGCCGCCGGCGCGATTGGCGTTACGTGTGCCAAATTGGGCGAGGCCGAAGTGATGGCCGCCGGGGGCATTCGCGACCTGCTGATCGCCAATCAAATTGTCGGCGCTCAAAAGCTGGCCCGACTGGCACAACTGACGCGCGTCGCCGACCCCATTGTCACGGTCGATCACCCGCTGCAGATCGAAGCCACCAATCAGGCCATGCGCGCAGCCGGCACGAACACCCGGATGATCGTCGAGGTCGATATCGGCATGCACCGCTGTGGCGTGGCCCCCGGCGAGGCCACTTTGGAACTCGCGAAGTTGATCGACGCCGCCCCGGGAATCGAACTGGCCGGCATCATGGGTTACGAAGGACATCTCTTGACGCTCGAAGATCCCAACGAGAAACGCACGCGCGTCGAGCAGGCCATTGGCATGCTGACCGAAACAAAAGACCTGCTCTTGCGCGCCGGCCTCCCCTGCCCTATCGTCTCGGCGGGGGGCACGGGTTCGTACGCTTCAACGCTCGCCTGCCCCGGCGTCAGCGAACTCCAGGCCGGAGGACTGATCTTCATGGATGCCTTCTACCGCGAGCGCTGCCAGATCGTGGGCTTCGACTTTGCGCTGACGCTCGTCGCCACCGTGGTGAGCCGGCCGGCGCCCCACCGCGCGATCATCGACGCCGGCCGTAAGACGCACAACATGGAGATCCATCCGCCGCGCGTCGTGGGACACGACGACATTGAGTTCGTCTCCCTCTCGGCCGAACATGGCGTGCTCGAGCTCGCGCCCAGCGCGGAACACCTCGAGATCGGCGACCGTCTGACGATCATTCCCGGCTACGGCGACTTTTCTACCGTACTGCACAACGAGTTCTACGCCTTCCGCGGCGACCGCCTGGAAGCGATCTGGCCGCTGGAAGCGCGGGGCCGCCTGCGGTAGCTTAAGCGCAAATCTTGTCGTCCTAGGCTCCCCACTCGACAGGCAGCCAAGAGAGATATGTTTGAAGTTGCTTCTTGGCAAGTTGCAACGTCATCATATCCTGCAACTCATCGAGTTCGTGGGCCCAATAATCGCGGTGAGTCTCGACGCCAGTTGAGCATGAAGAAAAGCAATGGGTGCTGACAAAAAAGGTTGCCACTTTGCACCTGTTCGAGGATACTTGAAAACCGTACCCACCTGCGGTCCCACCCCAGCCAACCCGGGACCGCGCCCCAACCGCCGGAGTCCCTCATGCCGCGCCTCGGCTGGCTCCTATTTGCCCTGCTGATTGGTTGCTTCGCACTCGAAGGCCGTGCCGCCGATCCGGCTGCGCTCACCTTCGAAGAACACATTCGGCCGATCATGCGCGCCAATTGTTACCATTGCCACGGCAATGGCGATGAACTGGCCGGCGGGCTCGACGTGCGTCTCAAGCGATTCCTCGTCGCCGGGGGCGAATCGGGGGTCGCGATTACCCCCGGCAAGCGCGACGACAGTTACCTTTATCAGCGCATCCGCGACGGTGAGATGCCGCCGACCGAACACAAGCTCTCGACCTCCGACATCGAGACGATCGGTGCCTGGATCGACGCCGGCGCTCCCACGAAACGAGACGAACCCGAGGCGATTCCCTCCGGCGCCGGCATCTCGCCCGAGGATCGCCAGTACTGGGCGTTTCAGCCGGTAGTACGTCCCCCCGTGCCTCCTGTCGGCCACACCGAGCTGGTCCGCACGCCGATCGACGCCTTTCTACTTGCCCGGCTTGAATCGTCCGGCATCGCCTTCGGCCCCGAGGCCGACAAGCGGACGCTGGCCAAACGAGTCTACTTCAACCTGACCGGGTTGCCCCCGAGCGCGGACGAGTTGGCGCTCTTCGTCGCCGACGAGGCCCCCGATGCCTACGAACGACTGGTCGATCGCCTGTTGGCCTCGCCCCACTATGGCGAACGTTGGGGACGACACTGGCTCGACGCGGCCGGCTACGCCGACTCGGAAGGGTACACCGACGAAGACCGTCCGCGCGACAATGCGTATTACTATCGCGACTACGTCATCCGCTCGCTGAACGCCGACAAGCCGTGGGACGCGTTCATCCGCGAGCAACTGGCGGGTGATGAAATGGTCGCGCCCCCCTACACGAATCTCACCCCGGAAAGCCGCGACCTGCTCGTGGCGACCGGCTTTCTGCGCATGGCGGCCGATGGCACCGCCACCGGCGGCATCGATCAGGAACTGGCGCGCAACCAGGTCGTCGCCGATACGATCAAGATCGTCAGTAGCGCCTTGCTGGGCATGACGGTGGGTTGCGCACAGTGTCACGATCACCGCTACGATCCCATCCTGCAGGACGACTACTATCGCCTGCGCGCCGTGCTCGAGCCGGCGCTCGATCCGGTGAATTGGCGCACGCCCGATGCGCGCCGCATCTCGCTCTACACCGATGCGGATCGCGCGCTTGCCGCCGAAGTCGAAGCGCGCGCGGCCGAAAAGGTTACGGTGCGCAATGCCCGGCAGGCGGAGTTCATGGAGGCCGCGCTCGAGCAGGAATTGCAGAAGCATCCCGAGGAGCTACGCGACTCGCTGCGCACGGCCTACAACACACCCGCGGCCGAGCGCACGCCCGAGCAAGTCGCGTTACTGGCCGAGCATCCCAGCGTGAACATCAGCCCCGGCGTGCTTTACCAGTACAACCAGGGGCACGCCGACGAACTGAAGAAGCTCGACGCCGAGATCGGCACGATTCGCGCCGAGAAACCTCCCGAACACTTCATTCGTCCGCTGACGGAAATGCCGGGCCAAATCCCCGTCACGCACCTGTTCCATCGTGGCGACCCGAAGCAGCCGAAGCACGAGGTAGCGCCGGGCGACCTGTTAGTTTGCTCAACCGAAGACGCGCCGCTGTCGATCGCCGCGGACGATAGTGTCCTGCCCACGACGGGCCGCCGTACGACCTACGCTGCCTGGCTCACCAGTGGCCGGCATCCGCTCGTGGCGCGCGTGCTGGTAAACCGCGTGTGGATGCACCACTTTGGCCAGGGCATCGTCGGTACGCCCTCCGACTTCGGCCGCCTGGGCGAATTGCCGTCGCACCCCGAGTTGCTCGACTGGCTGGCCAGCGAATTCGTCGACAGCGGCTGGCGGATGAAGCAACTACATCGATTGATCGTCACGTCGGCCGCGTACCGTCAATCGTCGGCGCATCGCGAGGAAGCGGATGCCGTCGATCCCGATAATCGCCTGCTGGCGCGGATGAGCGTGCGGCGTCTCGACGCCGAGTCGGTTCGCGATCGTATTCTGGCCACCTCGGGCGTGCTCAGCCGCAAGATGTTTGGGCCCGCGGTGCCCGTGCGCGAGGACGCCGTCGGTCAGGTCGTCGTGGGAGTCGATGTGAAAGGGGCCTCGAATACGCCGGGCGAGGTGGTGCCCATCGGCGAAGAGGCCTTCCGCCGCAGCGTCTATGTCGAGGTGCGCCGCAGCCGCCCGCTGGCCGTGTTGCGGGCCTTCGATGCGCCGGTCATGGAGACGAACTGCGATCGGCGCACGTCGTCGACGGTGGCCGAGCAGGCGCTGTTGCTCTTGAATAGCGAATTCATCCTCGAGCAGGCCAAATACTTCGCCGCGCGGGCGCACGTCGGTGGCGGCACCCTCGAGGAACAAGCCAGGCGTGCGTGGCAATGGGCGCATCTGCGCCTGCCGAACGAAGCCGAGCAAAAAACCGTGGCGGAGTTTCTCCAGCAGCAAACGGCGTGGCTCGCGGCACAGCCGGTGCCCGACGACCGCAAGGATAATCCCCCTACCGCTGACGATCACGAGCGGACCGCGCTGACGAACTTCTGTCAGGTGCTGTTGGGCAGCAACGAATTCCTCTACTTCGACTAGACCTACCGAGTGAGGCCGAAGAGCATGAGTCGAAACGAGAATCACGACGCGCCGATAGTGCGCTCAGCTCCCTGGACGCGTCGCGCCTTCCTGGCACGCAATGCGATGGGCGTCGGCAGCGTCGCGCTGGCCTGCCTGCTGCGCGACGAAGGCGCTCTCGGGGCCGCGCCCCATGTGCCGCGCGCAAACCATCATTTCGACATGCTCCCCAAGCAGCCCCCCCAACCGCCGCAGGCGCGGGCGATGATCTCGCTCTTCATGCACGGCGGGCCGAGCCACGTCGACCTTTTCGATCCCAAGCCCGAGCTCACCCGCCGTAGCGGCACCGACTACGAAGGCGAAGTCACCTACAGCTTCGTCAATCGCGCCAGCAAGAAGCTGCTGGGCAGCCCGTGGAAGTTCGCCAAACATGGCCAGTGCGGCATGGAACTGTCGGAGCTGTTGCCTCA
Organism: Pirellulales bacterium; assembly: GCA_019636335.1. Lineage (NCBI taxonomy): Bacteria > Pseudomonadati > Planctomycetota > Planctomycetia > Pirellulales > Pirellulales bacterium. The sequence continues at coordinate 415,141 of JAHBXR010000001.1, read as the reverse complement.
CACGGCAAAGATCGTCGACGAGATCGCGCTGGTCCGCTCGATGCATACCGATATCAACGGGCACGAGCCCTCGATCTGGTTCATGAACACGGGACGTGCCCAGCCGGGCCGACCCGCGCTCGGCTCGTGGATGACCTATGCCCTGGGGGCCGAAAGCCAGGATCTGCCGTCCTATGTCGTGCTGACCGATCCCGGTGGGCACCCGGTCGACGGCGTGCGCAACTGGTCGAACGGCTGGATGCCGCCCCTATACCAGGGCACCGTGGTGCGTTCGGCCGAGCCGCGCATCCTGAACCTCGACGCGCCGGCACACCTGCGCGGCGAGTTGCAACGGCAGAATCTCGATCTGCTGGCTTCCTTGAATCGCCGCCACCTCGAGGCGCATCCTGGCGAAGGCGACCTCGAAGCCCGCATCGCCAGCTACGAGCTCGCCGCCCGAATGCAAACGGCCGCCAAAGAGGCGCTCGACATCTCGCAAGAGAGTTCTACAACCGCCAAGCTCTACGGCCTCGACGACCCCGTCACGGCCGAGTACGGCACGCGCTGCCTGATCGCACGGCGCCTCGTCGAGCGCGGCGTGCGCTTCGTGCAACTCTTTGTCGCCGGGCAGATCTGGGACAATCACTCGAACATCCGCCAGGCGCTGGCCGATTGCTGCGCAAAAACCGACAAGCCTTCGGCCGCGCTCGTGCAGGATCTCAAGGACCGCGGTCTGCTCGATACGACGCTGGTCCACTGGGGGGGCGAAATCGGCCGCCTGCCGGTCGTCGAGAACAACGGCTCCGACGACAACGTCGGTCGCGATCACAACGGCCAGGGCTTCAGCACCTGGCTGGCCGGCGGCGGCATCCAAGGGGGCGTCACGTACGGCGAAACCGACGAGTTCGGCCACAAGGCCGTCGTCGATCCCGTCAGCCCGAACGACTACCACGCCACGCTCTTGCACCTCTTCGGCTTCGATCACACGCAGTTGGCCTTCCACTACAACGGGCAGGATCAAAAGCTGACCGACGGCCGCCCCGCACGCATCGTCCGCGAGATTCTGAAACGCGGGTGACGCCGCGTACTCGCCGCGGCGACTCCGGCCTCACTTCGGCCGCAGCGTCTTCAAGTACGCGTACAAGTCGGCCACTTCATCGTTCGTGAACGCATCGAGCAGGCCCGTCGGCATCAGCGACTGCGTACTCTCTTGTCGCACGGTCAGTTCCTCGCCCGTGATGCGCACGGTCGTATCGGGACTGGTCTGCAGCAACAGTCCCTCGGGCGAATCGTAAACGACGAGCCCGTGATAGACGTTGCCGTCGTGCGTGCCGACGAGCGTCGTGCGGTAAAGGGGGGATACGTCGCGGCCCGGATCGACGATCGCCCCGAAGAGGTCGTCACGCGCCAGGCGATCGGCCACGCCGGCCAAGTCGGGCCCCAAGCGATTCACGCCCACGTGGCAACGGTGGCAGGTGGCGCGCTCGAAAATCTTCGCCCCCCGCTCTTCGCTGCCAGCGGTCCAATCGATGCCCGCCAGTCGTGCCTGCCAGGCGGCCGTGCTCGCCGTTGTGACCGGCGTTAGAAGCTCTACATCGTCGGGATACTTCTCGCTAAACCAACGTGTCCACGACTCCAGGAGTTCGCTGGGGCGATCGGGCGCGGAGGCGGCGCTGGACTCTTCGTCGGACGATAACTTGCCGACAGGCTCTCCCGTCCAATGTGTAAGCAACGACGTCAGGGCCATGCGTGGCCGGCGGAACGGGGCTTCGACCGGCTCGCCCAAGGCCCCGGCCAGCGGCCGTTGCTTCGCCGCCTCGGGCGATATCAGGCTGAAGCGGCGCAGGGCGAGAATCGCCTGCGCCACCTCATGACGGCTACCGGGCAATTCGAGCTGAACGAGCGCACTCGCCGCACGCTCGACGCTCTCCGGCTGCGACGACGACAACGCCTCGACAAAGTGCTCGCGATCTTGTGCTTGCGGCTGTTGAGCGAGGGCCGTCAGGAGCGAATCGCGCAGGGCGAAGTTTTCCCATTGCCCGCGCAACGCGGGGTAGACCTCATCGGGGGGCAGTCCCGCCAATACCTGGACCAGTTCGTCGGTCCAGACAGCCCCCTCCGCTGGATCGGCCCCTTGCACCACGTCGAGCATGCGCCGTGCGGCGCGTTCGCGCCCCTCCGGCGTCATGCGCAGGGCGAACATGCTATGCGCGGCGCGGCCGAAGGTTGCATCGTCGAGCATCGCCGGCACGAGGGCCTCATCGCGCGCCATCAGTCGATCGAAGGTTTCTTGCACGCGGTCGGGCCAGTTGCGGCTGACCAACAGCCCGCCGGCGGCAAGCTTCTCGTCGAGCGCAAGCAGGGCCGCCGCCGTAGCGCGGCTGACATACTCCTCGCGCGTGCCGAGCAACTGGGCCAGCACCATCAGATAATGGACGTCATCGGGAACGGTGCTTTCCTTCGTCCAACGCGTGCTGACGGCCCTGGGAAGCTCCAGCGACGAACAACCCAGCAGGGCCAACAGCCGGGCCAGCTCGCGATCCAGCTCGGCATGCCCGGTCGGAAACCTCGCGGCGAGATCTTGCCCCGTCTCTTCGCGAAACGTCTCGTCCACCACGTCGGGCGCGTTCGCCTCGTAGCCGATGGCCAGTTTCGCGCCCGCTTCCCCCTGCTTGATATCCCCCAACGCCACCTGCATCAGACGCACGGCCTCGAGACGCAATTGCGAGTCGTTCGTATCGCGGAAAATCTGTTGGCAGTGGTGCAGGCACAGCTCGCTCCAATCGCGGTTCGTGGCGGCCAGCGGTCGCTCGATCCACAGCCGGCCAAGTTGGACGCGCGGCGGTAACGTGCCGGAATTCTCGTCGGCGAGATGCGCGCGGATCGCGGCGGCAAAATTCACGCGGCCAGCCCGTTTGCCGCAGGCAATGGTGGCCGCGCGCACTCGCCGATCGGCGCTCGCCAGCCCCGCAAGCCAATGGGGCGTGGGATCGAGATCGCGCGCGAATGACCGCTGCCGCGCGAGCCCCTCCCAGGCCGCGCGTGTCACGCGGGGATCGGCGTGTCCTGTCAGACGCGCTAGCAGCGAGAGGCTCTCGGGGTTGCCCCGTTCGAGCCCCACCGCCCATGCCACGCGGGCCACCAGGGCGGGCTCGCCCTCCTGAATCAGCTCGCGCGCCCCTTCGACCGGAAGTCCGGCGAAGACCTCGACCAGCAATTCCACCGCTCGCCGCCGACGCGCCGTCGATTGAGACGCATCACGCGCGACGGCGAGAAACGGAGCAGGCCCGATCCGTTCGGCCGACGGCCTCCACCTGGCGCGCGACCAACTGCTCCAGGGCTGCGGCGCATCGAACACGTCGAGGATCGATGGTTCCGCGGAGGGGGAACTAGCTGCTGCCCGTTCGTTCTGCGTTTCTCCTACATGGCGAATGCGGAAGACGCCACCCCGTGTCTGTCGTCCGCCGATGGCCACGTAGAGATCGCCATTCGGCGCGACTTCGAGGTCGCACGGGGCGAAGCCCACGTTCCCCGTCGTGCGCATGAAGGTTTCCGGCTCTGCGCGATAGGTGGCGCCCTCGGGCGCCAGCGGCAGGAAGTAGATCCGTCCCAACGTCCAGCAAGCGCTGAAGATGCCCTGACGATAGCGCTCGGGGAAAGCCGTGTGCTGGTAACAGACGAGTCCCGTGGGCGAGCCGCGTCCCAACCGAGCCGCGCGATCGACGTTGTCGACAAAGGACTCGGGCTGGTTCCAACTGCGGACGTGACCGTCGTTCAGCCAACCATGCTGGCGGCCGGCGGCCACATCGAATAACCTCGTCGGCGTATACCAGGGAAGGTGATGATCGCGCTCTCCATCGGAATCGACCGTGAAGAGATGGCCCGTCGCGTTGAACGCCAGGTCGTAGGGATTGCGAAAACCGTCGGCGAGCACCTCCAACTGCTTGCCGTCGGTCGAGACGCGCAAGATCGCGCCGCAGCGCGGCGCCTGCACGGGAGAGCCCACGTGCCGCACGTGATCGCGTGAAACGCCGGCATCGTTGCCACAGACGATGTAGAGCCAGCCATCGGGGCCCTGGACGATGGCATGCGCGCCATGCTCCGAGTTCTTCAGCATCGTCCAGCGTTGCGGGCTGCCATCGGCCGTGCCGTCGCCATCTTCGTCGCGATAGCGCAGCAAGGCGCCATCGGCCGTGCAGATCAGATCGTGGTCGACAAAGCACATCCCCTGCGCCCCGCTGGCGGGGCCATCGCAGTAGGTTTCGCTGCGGTCGGCGCGGCCATCGCCGTCGTCGTCGAGCAAACGCCGCACGTAGCCCGGCCCCGACACGACCAGTCGCCCGCGCGCATCGAAGGTCATCGAGTAGATGTTGTGGGCGAGATCATCGTCGGCGAAGAGGGAGACTTCAAAGCCGGCGGGCACCTCGAAGCCAGTAATGTCCGTGGTGTCGGAGGCGACTTGTGCGGACGAACCCGCCGGCAGAAACAGGAACGTGGCAAGGCAACCAAGCGCGAGAATGGCGCGGCGCGCAGTTACAGCGTGCGGCAAACGGCGCGCGAATATCAGGGGCCACGTGGCCCGAATGGGCGGTTGGGCAGGAATCACACGACCATGCTAGTCGCCACGCGCCAGGGAAGCAAAACAGCAAGCGGGCGGGCCGACCGAAGCGCGTCAGATCAGAGCCGCACGAGCACGCGCCCGCGGATCCTGCCCGCCAGGATCTCGCTTACCTTCGCCGGAATTCTCTCCAAGGGGACTTCGTCGGCCACGAGCATGTCGAGGTTTTTCGGCCGCCAGGGCCCCGCCATCTTGGCCCACAGCGCGGGACGCTTCTCGGAGGGATACGTGGCCGAATCGAGCCCCACCAACTGCACGCCGCGCAGAATGAAAGGATGCACCGTCAGCGGCAGTTCGACCCCTCCCACGAGCCCACACGCTGTCACGCAGCCGTGCCGGGTCGTCGAACGCAGAATCGTGGCCAGCGTATTACCTCCCACGGTGTCGATGGCGCCGGCCCAACGCGCGCCGAGCAGTGCTTTGTCCGTACGATCGTCGACCGCATCGCGCGGCACGACTTCCGTAGCGCCCAACTCTTTCAGAAAGTCGGCCGCCTCGGGTTTGCCGCTCACCGCGACCACGCGGTAGCCGAGTCGGCCCAGCATCGCCACGGCCAAGCTTCCCACGCCGCCGGTGGCCCCCGTGACGACAATCTCGCCGCGCTCGGGGGTGATGTCGTGCGCTAAAAGCGCTTCAACACCGATCGCGGCCGTAAAGCCCGCGGTCCCGAAGATCATGCTCTCGCGCTGCGTCAGCCCCGTGGGAAGCGGCACGACCCAGGCAGCCGGTACGCGAATTTGTTCGGCGTAACCGCCCCACTGGCCAGCCCCCAGATCGAACCCGGTCACGAGTACTTCGTCCCCCGCGCGATAGCGGGTGTCCTGGCTCGCAAGGACCGTACCCGCCGCGTCGATCCCCGGTATGTGAGGAAATCGCCGCGCGACGCCGGGATGACCAGTCGAGGCGAGTCCATCCTTGTAATTGAGCGAGGAATAGGCAACGCGAATCGTGACATCGCCCGGCGGAAGCTCTTCGGCCGCGACATCAGTGACAGCGGAAGAGATCTCGCCCATGGGGCTTTTTGAGACAAGGAAGCAACGCATGGTCGACCGATGATGTGGAAGTGCAGGGAAGACTGGCTCTCGCCTTGGCGTAGCGTAGGGAGCGCCGAGGTCGAATGCAATTGTCGCGCGGTGGTTTGCGCGGACATGGGGCCCTGCGTTGACACCCCGCGCGCTAGTCCTATAATTCCGCTAACGAAATCGGAACTGTGGCGCCAATTGCCGCAAACGTGGTCGGGGTCGAGCTTTGCGTCGGCTGATCGCGCTGTGGCCCCCACCATTACGCCCGGGAGGTAGTTGAACATGGGAAAGCTAACTGAAGTGACGGACACCAGCTTTGACTCGGAAGTCCTCAAGGCGAATGTGCCGGTGCTGGTCGACTTCTGGGCTCCCTGGTGTGGGCCGTGCCGCATGATCGCGCCGCTGGTCGAGCAATTGGCCGACGAGTACGCCGGCAGCGTCAAGGTGACGAAGATCAACATCGACGACAGCCCTGGCGCCGCACAAAACTACGGCATCAGCAGCATTCCGACGCTGATGATCTTCAAAGGCGGCGAAGTGGTCGACCGCTTCGTCGGTGTGCAGCCCAAGCATCGCCTGCAAGAGGCCCTCGACGCGGCCAAGGCCTAAGCACACCCGGTTTTTGTCCCTCGTCCCGGCGCGACCGCTTGCTAGCGTCGCTGTCCGGGTGGGGTGCTGCACCTCGCCTGCCCATTTCTCCTGGTCTCCCGGAGCTGTGCCCTATAGCGCCGGCCGGCTCTCCCTTTGCGCCGAATCGCCGTCAACTTGCGCCCGCAAGTGGCCGATTTAGGACCCTGGGAAAATCTTGCCGGTTGCAGAGACCTGGCCGACCCGTCCAGCACGGGCCGGCCGGCGGGAAGCGAGGCTCATGGCCAAAACGCGATTGAAATCGGACGCCACGGCGCCCACGTCCGAAGGCGGCTTCACCGAGACGCGCGTCGATGCGCCGCACGTTCTACGTACGGCGTCGGAGCTGCAAGCAGACGCCACCGTCGCCGCGCCCGTGACACCAACTGGCCAGGGGGCCGAACAAGTCGCTCCGGCGGTGAATCTCGCCGTGGCCGAGTTTGACCTGCGCGCACCGCTCGAACAGCACGCGCGCCAACTGGGCGAGCATCTCGCCGAGCGTCAGCGCGAGCTCGACCGGCGCGAATCGCAGCTCAATGCCGCCCACGCCGAGCTCGATAGTCACTGGCGCAACAGCCGGCTCTGGTTCCAGGAACGAACCCAGGAGTTGGCGGAAAAGGAGACCGAACTCGACGAACGCGCCACCCGGCTCGACGCGCGACAGACGCAGCTCGACGAACGGGCCCAACAACTGGCCACGAGCGAAAGCGCCCACACCGCGGCCTGCCGCCGCGCCGGCTTCGATGCTCAACTGCGCGAACAGGACCTCACGCGCCAGATGGGCGAACTGACCGCCGCGAGCGATCGTCTGCGGCAGCAAGAAGCGCTGCTCGCCGAGGCACGCGCGAATCTCGAGCACCTGCGGCGCGACACGGAGCAGAGCTGCCTGCGCGAACGGCAGCAACTCGATCAGCAACGTGCCGCGTCGCTCGAGCAAGTGCGACTGGCGCTGGCGAATCTCGAACGGCGCCGCGCCGCGATTGAAACCGAGGCCGCACGCGTCGAACAATGGCGCCGCGAGCCCAGCCCGCAGCAATTGACGATGGCCAAGGAGCTCGCCGCCTGGGAGAACCGCCTCGAGGCGCAAGAACGCCGTCTCGTCTCCGAAGAACAACTCTGCGAACGCCACCTTACGGAATTGCAGGGAGCGCGGCAGGCCGCCGAAGGGGAACGCGAGGAGCTACAAGAACAACTCAAGCTCGAACGGCAGCGTCTCGTCACCGAACAAAGACGCGCCGCCAAAGAACTCGAGCAGCAGCGGCGACGTTTCGCTGACGAAGCAGCCGAACTGGACGGGCGCCGCGAGGCCTTGGAGCAGATGCGCGCCGACCTGAACCAGGTCCATCGCGAGTCGCTCGAGATGCGTCTGGCCACCGAAGAGCTATGGGCGCAGCTCTCGGGCAGCGTGGCCCCCGCCATGCTCAATCAATCGCTCGCGCGAATTCGCGCCCGCCTCGGCGATCACCATCGCCTGGCCTTGAGCGAGCTGGGAGAGCGGCGCGCGGAGCTCGAACGGCTCCGCACCGAACTGACCCAGCTCCAGGAACAACTCGCCACGCGAAAGCTCGAGCTACAAGAATGGGCCACCGCGCGTCAGGCAGAATTCGATCGGCAGACCGAACAGCTCGCCGCGCGACAGAGCACGCTGGCGGCCAGCGAGGCCGAGGTGCTCGAGGCCTCGCAACAGTGGGAACGCCAGCGTTTGGCGCAGCAACAAGAAATTCGCCGTCTGGCCGCGGCCCTGCGACGCGCTGAATCGGCCGTCGCCGCCTGAACAACGCGGTGCATCGAACGCACCGCCAGATTTCGAACGACTATTCGTTCGGCAGTTCGTCGCCCAGGCTGGCCGACGATTCGTGGTCGTCGCCCTGGCTCTTCTCCGGCTCGTTCGCCTCTTCTTCCTTGGCGATGCGTTCGGCAACGGTGGCCATCTGCACGGCGGTTTGCATCTCTTCCGGCGAGAAGTAAGGCTCTCGCGTCCCGTTGGCGCGTTTGATCTCCTTGGCCGCCAGTTCCTCCCAGCTCATGCCATTGGCAATGTGCCAGGCGGCCGCCTGCGTGGCCCGCTGATCGAGTTCCCCCTTGCCGAATTCCCGCATCAAGACGCGGAGACGAGGATCGTCGTTGACCGTGTCGAGGGGACGGAGCTCGTAGTGCATCTTCGGCCGAGGCTCGTCCTTGCCGTGCTCGAGGCAGACACAGCGGACCTTCACTTCACCGACGCGCTCCGGAGCGACGTTGAACTGTCCGCCGCCAAAGCCGCCACCTCCCATGCCGCCACCGCCGAAACCGCCACCCCCCATGCCTCCGCCAAAGCTTTGTCCGCCACCGCCACCACCACCTCGGTTGCCACCTCCGCCGATACCACCACCGATTTGCGCCAACACTTGCACGCCGGCAAACGTCTCGGGCAGCTTCACGTTCAGCGCCTCGCCCGTCTTGTTGTGGATCATCAGACGCGCCTGCGTCGAATCGCGCGGAATGAGCTCGACTTCGAGATCTCCCTGCTCGATCGCCGAGAAGAGCTCGACCGACTTATGCTTCGGGTTGTACTCGCCCGACTTCGGCTTGCGCTCGGCCGCCACCAAGAGCAGCGGCGCGACCGCCAGTGCCGCCGCACAGGTCAAGGCGACCAGTTTCCTCATTCCACACGGACGTGCCATCGCACACCTCGCACTGCTTCTAGTTCCTGGGCCCGCCGCCAAGGACGAAACCACTGATTCAGGCTAATTACCGGCCCGAGCGAAGCCAAGCAAAAAAGCGGAAACGTGGTCAGGGGGTCAGGGGGTCAGGGGGTCAGGGGGTCAGGGGTCAGGGGTCAGGGGTCAGTGACGAGTGTTCTCTGTCCACTGACCCCTGCCCCCTACTTCCGCTTCTTCCCATCCAGCCTTGCCGTCAACTCCGCCTGCCAGGTCTGGATGGCTGAGAGGGCTTCGATCGGCGTCAGGCGGTTGACGTCGAGTTCACGGATCTTGTCGAGCAACGGATGCTCGACGGGGCCGAACAGGGTGAGCTGATACTGGGCGCCGCGTCCCTTCGAGGTACGGCGGGCCATCTTCGGCGAGCCGTCGCCGTCGAGATGCTCCTCTTCCAACTCCGAGAGGATCTGCTTGGCCCGCTCGATCACTTCGCGCGGCACGCCGGCCAGCCGGGCCACCTGGATGCCATAACTCTTGTCGGCCGCTCCCTCGACGATCTTGTGCAGGAAGACCACCTCTTCTTCCCACTCGCGCACGGCCACATTCAAATTCTTTACCCCCGAGAGGGTCCGCTCGAGATCGGTCAGCTCGTGATAATGCGTGGCAAAGAGCGTGCGGCAGCCGATGCGGTCGTGGAGATGCTCGACCACCGCCCAGGCAAGGGAGACGCCGTCGTAGGTGCTTGTGCCGCGGCCGATCTCGTCGAGAATCACCAGGCTGCGCCGCGTCGCGGTGTTCAGAATGCGCGCCGCCTCGGTCATCTCGACCATGAACGTGCTACGCCCGCGCGACAGCTCGTCGCTCGCCCCCACCCGGGCAAAGATGCGATCGGCCACGCCGATCGTGGCCTCGCGCGCCGGCACGAAGCTGCCGCACTGCGCCATCAAGGTCAGCAGGGCGGCCTGACGGATATAGGTGCTCTTGCCCGCCATGTTCGGCCCGGTGATGAGCATCATGCCCGCCTCGACGGCATCGATCACCACGTCGTTCGGCACGAACGTGCCGGTGGGCTCCGTACAATCGAGCACGGGATGGCGGCCGTCGCGGATACTCAGCACCGGCGCGTCGACGACGCGCGGACGACAGTACCCCTGGCGGCGTGCCAGATCGGCCAGCCCGGCGAGCACGTCGAGTTCGGCCAACACGGCCGCCGCCTGGCGCAGTCGCGGTGCGGCGAAATCGACGAGCTCGCGCAACTCGAGAAAGATCTCGTACTCGAGCTCGTTGGCGCGCTCGTCGGCCGTGAGGACTTTTTCCTCGTACTGCTTCAACTCGTCGGTAATGTAGCGTTCGGCATTCTTGACCGTCTGCCGGCGCACGTAATGGGCTGGCACCTTGTCGTGCTGCGAACGCGATACTTCGAGATAGTAGCCAAAGACCTTATTGAAGCCGACCTTGAGATTGGCGATTCCCGTCCGCGCGATCTCTTCGGCCTGATACTGCGCGATCCATTGCTTGCCCCCCGTGGCCAGTGAGCGCAGCTCGTCGAGTTCTGTGCGGTAACCTTCTCGAACGAAGCCCCCTTCGCGCGAGACGAGCGGGCAGTCCTCCTCGAGCGCGGCGTCGAGCTTGCTGCGCAGCTCGGGGCAAAGATCCAGCTCTCCCTCCAGACGCGAGAGCAAGGCGCTCTGGCGGGCCGCGAGTTTTGCCTTCAAATGGGGCAGCTTGCGCAACGTCCTGCCCAGAAAGGACAGATCGCGCGGTGTCGCGCGGCCCGTCGTTACGCGGGCCAGCAGCCGTTCGACATCGTAGACGCCGTCCAGCGTTTCGCGCAGCGAGTCGTTGAGCGAAGCGTCGGCCACCAACTCGGCCACCGCATCGAGCCGTTCGTCGATGGCCGTGGTGTCGGTCAGCGGATTGGCGATCCAGTCGGCCAGCAGCCGGGCCCCCATCGAGGTCGTCGTGCGGTCGAGCACGCCGAGCAGCGAACCTTCGCGGCGGCCGTCGCGCATGGTACGGACAATCTCGAGGCTGCGCCGCGTTGCCTCGTCGATCTCGAGCCGGGTGCCCACGCGATAGGGCACCAGCCGATCGATGTGCGCGAGGCCCGTCTTCTGCGTCTCTTGCAGGTAGTCGAGAATGGCCCCCGCCGCGCGCAGCCCGTGCCGATCCGCATCCTCGTCGAAGCCGAACCCGTCGAGTGCCAGCGTGCGAAAATGTCGCGCGAGCGATTCCTTGGCCGTAGCGACGGCGAAGGCCCAGGCGGGCCGACGCGTGACGAGCACGGTCGAATTCGGCCCGACCGGCGGGGGGGCGGCTTCGTCGCTCAGCAGGCACTCGGCGGGGCCGATGCGGGCCAGCTCGTCGGCCAGCCGCGCGGTGGCCACCGTCGTGGCCTGGAAGCGGCCCGTCGACAGATCGACCCACGCCAGCCCGCACGCGTCGTCTACTTGTACCAGCGAGGCAAGATAATTGCTTTCGCGCGGATCGAGCAGCGCGTCGTCGGTGAGCGTGCCGGCGGTGACGACGCGCGTCACCTCGCGTTTGACGATCCCCTTGGCCTTCTTGGGATCCTCGACCTGCTCGCAGATGGCGACGCGCAGGCCGGCCTGAATGAGCCGCGCGAGATAGGTTTCGAGCTGATGGTAGGGAAAGCCGGCCATCGGGACCGGGTTTTCCCCTTTGTCGCGGCTCGTCAGGGCGAGATTCAGCACCCGCGCCGCGGTCTTGGCATCCTCGAAAAAGAGCTCGTAAAAGTCTCCCATCCGAAAGAGCAACAGCGCGTCGGGGCACGCCTGCTTGGCGTCCTCGTACTGCTGCATCATGGGAGAAAGGGACATGGTTGCCCAAGCGACAAGTCGTTGTGTGGCGCGTCGTTGCGCCTGCGGCATGCTAACAGATGGTGGCGCGGAGACTCAAGCGTCTAGGCGCGGCACGGGGGCAGTGGATTGTGAAGAAACGCGCGCGCTTCTAGAATGAGTGCGTCGGCACTCTCGATCGCACGCAGCGCTCTCTCTCGCCACGCCCAGGATGGGTCGACGTCGAGCTGCGCCAGCGCGGTTGCACGAGCCATCTGGGACCGAGTCCGCGAGGCACAAGGACCGTCGATGAGCGATCTGAAGCACGAATGCGGCGTCGCGGCACTCTATCACCTGCCGGGGCGCGAGGTCAGCCCACTCGTGCCCGGCGGCGATGTCAATCAAACCTCGCGGCTCATGCCGCGGATGTTGCTCGATATTCAGAATCGCGGCCAGCTCTCGGCCGGGATGACCAGCTTCAATCCCGAACGCAATCAGCTCATCGATACCTACAAAGAGCTGGGCAGCGTCAGCGAGGTCTTTCGGCTCAGCCACCGCGGCAAGCACGAAAACCTGATGAAAGAATACTCGGGCCGCGCGGCCATCGGCCACGTGCGCTACGCCACCTGCGGCGCCGAAGACCGCAGCTACGCGCAACCCTTCGAACGGCACCACCTGCAGAAGCACAAGTGGTTCAGCTTTGCCTTCAATGGCCAGTTGGCCAACTACATGGAGCTGCGTGAAAGCCTGCTGGCCGACAACGATAACCATCTCGCCCGCGAGAACGACACCGAAATCATCATGCACGAGATCAGCCGCGAACTGTCGGGAGACAGGCGGCCAACGCTGGTCGAAGTCTGGCGCAGCGTCGCGCAGAAATTCGACGGCGCCTACTCGCTCGTGCTGTTGAACTCGCTGGGCGATATGCTCGTCGTGCGCGATCCGCTCGGCATCAAGCCCTTGTGCTATGCCCTGGAAGGCCCGCTCTTTGCCGCGGCCAGCGAAAGCGTCGCGCTTTTGAACCTGGGCTTCTCCCCCGAGAACATCAAGTCGCTGCTGCCGGGGCAGGCCATTTCGATCACCGAGGGGCGTTTCGAAATCGAGCGTTTCGCGTCCCAGACGGGCCGGGCGCACTGTTTCTTCGAATGGATCTACTTTGCCAACGTGGCCAGCACGCTCGACAATCGTAGCGTCTACCTTTCGCGCACGGCGCTCGGCGAGGAGATGGCTCGGCTCGAGACGTTGCCCATCGACGAAGATACGATCGTCGTGCCGGTCCCCGACACGAGCAAGGCCGCCGCGGACGCCATGGCCTACAAGCTGGGAGTCCCCTCTCGCGAAGGTCTGATTCGCAACCGCTACGCGGGCCGCACCTTCATCGAGGGGGGGGCCAGCCGCCGCAACAAGGCCGAAACCAAGTACACGCCCCTCCGCGAAGTGCTCGAAGGCAAGAAGGTGATTCTGGTCGAGGATTCGATCGTCCGCTCGACGACGATGAAGGTGCTCCTCTCGCGCATCCGCGAGTTGGGGCACGCTCGCGAGATCCACGTCCGTGTGGCCTGCCCGCCGATCGTGGCCCCCTGCTTCTACGGCATCGACATGTCGACGATCAACGAGCTCTTTGCGCCGAAGTTCCTGCGCGAAGGGACGATGTCGCCGGCTATCGAGGAAGAGATGGCGACCGCCCTGGGGGCCGACTCACTCCGCTATCTGCCCGTCGAGTCGATCGCGCGCGCCATCGGCTACGACAGCGATCAACTCTGCCAAGCCTGCATCACGGGCGAGTATCCCACGGCGTGCGGACAGGAACTTTACCAGGTGGCCTTGGGGAATGCGCGTCGCAATGTGCAACAGCGAACCTACGAATTGAAGCGAACCACATGCGACGCCGACGCTTCCTAACGCTCAACATCCTCATGCTCGTCAGCCCCAGCAAGGCCATCAAGCAGTGGCAAACGTCGAGCCACTGAACGGCCCTGCCGGTTGCTGCGGGAGATCTCGCCATGCGTTCGTTTTCCTGGATGCTCTTCGCCCTGCTGCTGGCTGCCACGTCCGCAACCCACGCGGCCGACCGGCCGAACATCGTCTTCATTCTCGCCGACGATCTCGGCTACACCGATCTCGCCTGCTACGGGTCGGGCTACTACGAGACGCCCAATATCGATCGCCTGGCGGCCGATGGCATGCGCTTCACCCAGGGCTACACCTGTGGACCGAATTGCCAACCGACTCGCGCCACGCTGATGAGTGGGCAGTATGGCCCGCGCACCGGCGTCTATACGGTCGGTTCGATCGATCGCTTCGACTGGAAGAGCCGCCCCTTGCGGCCGGTCGATAACGTGACCGGGCTACCGCTCGACAAGGTCACCATCGCCGAAGCGCTCAAAAAGGCTGGTTATGCCACCGGTATGTTCGGCAAGTGGCACCTGGGCAGCAAGCCCGAGGAACACCCCAGCCGGCGCGGCTTCGACGAGGCGATCGCCTCGCAAGGACAACACTTCGCGTTCAAGACCGATCCGAAGACACCCTATCCGCCCGGCACTTACCTGGCCGACTTTCTCACCTTCCAGGCGACGAATTTCATTCGCCGCCACAAGGACCAGCCCTTCTTTCTCTATCTGCCTCACTTTGCCGTACACGGCCCCCACGAAGCCAAGAAGGACGAGATCGCGCATTTCCGCGGCAAGCCAGCGGCAGGGGGACATTCTTCTCCCGTCTATGCCGCCATGATCTCGAGCCTCGACAAGAGCGTGGGGCGTGTCCGAGCGACGCTCGAAGAGTTGGGACTCACCGACAACACTATCGTCATTTTTTCGAGCGACAATGGCGGCGTCGGGGGATACGTGCGCGCTGGAGTCAAAAAGGCAGGCGACATTACCGACAACGCGCCCCTGCGCGGCGGCAAAGGCATGCTCTACGAAGGGGGCATTCGCGTGCCGTATATTTACTCCTGGCCCGGCCATATCGGCCCCGGCACCACCAACGCCACACCGATCAACAGCGTCGACCTCTACCCCACGCTGCTGGCCCTGGCTGGCGTGCGCGAGCCTGAAGACTACACCCTCGACGGCACCAGCTACGCCGACCTACTGCTCGGCAAGGCGAGCGACGCCGCGCCGCGCAAGCCACTATTCTGGCACTTTCCAGGCTACCTGGGAGCCGGCCAGGATTCGTGGCGCACGCTGCCCGTGAGCGTCGTGCGCGAGGGCGACTGGAAGCTGATGGAATTTCTCGAAGATGGCCGGCTCGAGCTCTATCGCCTGAACGATGATGTGAGCGAAGCGCACGATCTCGCGAAAGATGAGCCCGAGCGTGTCCGTGAACTGCACCAGATGCTCGTGGCCTGGCGCGAAGCGATCGGCGCCCCGATGCCGACCTCGAACGACAATGTGCAACCGGCACAGACGAAGAAGAAGCGCACGAAGCAAGACTAGCAACCGGCCGAAGCCAGCGCTTCGATCGAGTAACGCCGCGACTCTTGCCGAACGTAGAACGCACGCCGGGCCGGGCGGAGTTTTTTACTCCGGCTCTGCCCACACGGAGGCGTTGCCGTCGTCGTCCACCTCGACGTGAATCACGTTCGGACGGCAGCAGACCGGGCAGTCTTCGACATACTCCTGGCTGGCCCCCTGCGAAAGATCGACCGGCACGACAATCTCCTCGCCGCACGCATGGCAGAGGTAGCGGGCTTCGTCTTGCATGTTCCTGCGAAGGGCCCCTATCTCGAAAAATTTTTGTTTGTCTTACGTCCGGCCCGACATTGGCATCGTACCGAGAGATCGAGCACAATACAGCCAGGGAGTAACCTCGTCGATCGAAACATCCACGCGAGAGGACGAGAGCGTGTTTGCCCCATCTTTTTGTACGGTGGCCTCCGGCCTGTCTTTGCGTCACGCGATGAATTCCTCAGGGCTCTTCGCGCTGGTGGCGCTTTTGCTTGGCGGGAAAGCGATCTGCACTGCGCAAGCTTGGTCCGCCCCGACCATTCAGGTCCGAGAAGCGGAGTTCGAGCGAGCCGGTGACTTATTGCGGGCAGACCAAGATCTTCCTCGCGGGGCGATTGCCCGGCTCGGCAGGGCTGCTTTTCGCCAGGGAAGCCCGATCGTAACCATGGCGATTTCTCCCGATGGCCGTCGCGTCGCGACGAGTGGCTTCGAGCAAGGTGCCCCGGTCATCGTGCGGCAGTTGCCAACGCTGCAATCACTACACGTGTTTCACGATGACCTGAGCGGCAGTGCCTCGTTGGCCTTCTCGCCGGATGGCAAGTGGTTGGCCTCTGGCAGCAATCGAGATCGCACGGTCCGCGTGTGGGACTTGGAGACCGGTCGGTGCCGTCACTTGCTCCGCACGGCTCCTTACCCGAACTCGATGTACGGTCGCCGGACCTACGCGGCTTTTTTTGCAGATGGATCCCACATTATCAGCGGCGCCCCCGATGGCACCATCCAATTCTGGGACGTCTCCACGGGACGTGAAGTGCATCGTTTGGAGATACCAGCGAATGAACAAGGACAACGCTCTCAAATTCAATCGCTGATCGTGGCCCCCCGAGGGTCGGCGTTCGCCGTGAGCACGGCCGACGGCACCGTGCGAATCTACGGCACCACGGACAAGAAGCTTCTGCAGCAATTCGAGACCGCCCCGCTCGGGGTCACGGCGATGAGTTTTTCAGCCGACGGCAAACGGCTGGCCTGTGTCCTGTCGGGCCATCCGCGCCACTTTATTCGGGGCGATGGATTGTTCGTCTGGGACGTCGTGCGCAAGCAGCGACTCGTCACGCTGGTGCCGAAGAATTCCTTCAGCTACGGCACATCGGTGGCCCTATCCCCTGACGGAACGCGTTTGGCTGCGGTAGGTCCCGCGTATAACGTTACCGCCTGGCATGTCGCCGATGGCGACCTCCTCAGTCAACTCGACATCAGCGCGCGAGTCGTCTGCATGTCGCCTACGAGCAACGAAATCGTCACCGGTGATTGGGAAGGGCGCATCCGTCGCTTCGATGCCGACACCGGAGAAGAACAATCCAGCGAGTCGATCGACCACCCCGGCCCTCCGACCCAGGAAGAGATCCGATCGATCGCGTTCGCGCCAGACAGCAAAACGATTTTGACAGCGACAGCAGCCGAGCAAGTACACCAATGGGAGCTACCGCAGGGCGGCCTGAGGCGCTCCTGGCCCGAGGTAAATCCCCGCGACAAACGCCCAGGCTACCGAGCATCCCTCTCACCCGATGCTCGCTGGTGCGTTTTTGACCTGGATACAAACTTCGAGCTCATGAACCTCGAAACCAGCGAGATCAAGCCAATGGCCGGATTCCGCGAGTCCGAAGCCAGTCTCTTTGAAGGAGGCACCACCGAACAGCATTGCTGGTCCGCGGATGGAAGCACGTTCGCTTCCTACACGCGACGGAGACCATCCGTTTCGCCCGATGGCCTTGTTCGAACCTGGAACATGCCCGAGGGAACACTTCGCCTCGAAATGCCGATCACGCGTCTTCCTTACCTGACGCTGGCATTGACTCCGGACGGCAGCGTATTGGCCGTGGGGCGATCCATTCCACTCGAGGGAAACCGCACGGAAGCGAGGCTGGAAGTATACGACTCGACGAGTGGGAAACTGCTGGAAGAGATCGCCGCGGCGCCCGGGCTTCTCAGCATCGTTCCGGCTGCGTTTTCACGCGATGGCAAATGGATGGCCTGTGGTTCTCACCGCGATGAAGTACAAATTTGGGATTGGGGCAAGAAGAAGCATCACTGCACGCTACGAGGCCCCCTTGCAACAGCGGGCGTAGGCCCGGTGTGCTTCTCTCCCGACGGTAAACGCATTGCCGGTATCGTCGCACGACACGGCATGGTAGGAGCGTACCGCGACTTGATTCATGTTTGGGAGGTGGAATCGGGACGCGTCACACACCAGTTCGACGTCAAAGCTCGCCAGTTGACATTCTCGCCCGACTCCCAGTTGCTCGGAGCAAGCCTTCCCGACCGAACGGCAATCGTGTTCGACCTGTCGCAAACGATTTCCGACTTGAGAACAGAACCACTGCCCCTTACCGCGGAGCAAATCCAGGATCTGTACGAAGAACTCGGCGGGATGCAGTATCACTACCTCGATTTTTACACACATCGCGACGACCTATTAGAAACCCTGCGTGCGGGTGGCGATGCCGTGTTGCCTCATCTTCGACCGAAGCTGCTCGCGCCGCTCGACGCCGAGCAAGCACAACTTCAGTCACTTGTCCAAGGATTAACTTCAGATCGAGCAGAAGAGCGGTTGCAGGCGGCAGAGGCCATCGCGGCGTATGGCGACAATTGCTGGGCGATTGTACGAGACATCGAAAAAAGCCCTCTCGAGCCAGCACAGCTCGATGCGCTGCTGAAGCAATTGCAGGAGGTCCCTTTACGCAGACGCATTACCATCCTTGATTTCGTCGTGGCACACAATGGATCAGTCGATGCCCGCAGACTACTCCAGGAGGTCATTGCGCGGAACTTGCTGAACCCATCGCAGTCTCGGCTCGTGGGACACCTGCGCTACGTGACCGGGCAGCTCAAAGCGGTGCGATCGCCTTGAACGTGCCAAGCTTTCCTCGCTTCCGATCAGCGGAAGATCGGGAGTATGAGATGCGATTGGGTGCTGTCGGATACCGTTAGCCCGACGACCTTGCTACGGTCTTGTTCAATGCGCAAGCGGCCGCGGACTTCGCCTGCCGCACGTGAGCCATAAATGGCAAAGGAGAAGGGAAGCTCGCCGTTTTCGACGGGCTGGCTCCATTGGATCTCGTCGAACGGTGGAAAGGCTATCGGTCCACCGAGACGCTCCCTGACCCAGACATCGTCGCGGAGGATCAAGTAAACCTCATCAATGCCGTCGTTCATGGCATTTCCGGCGCCGGCGGCGAAAGCCGCGAATAATCCGCCCAGCGTGCCGATGGCGCGTTCGGCGAGCGGAATCCCATATCGCCAGATGGAAATCCCCACGACGAGCAGGGACAACAGCAGCAGCTTGACGACGGTGGTCCGCCATCGGCGACGTCCTCTGGTCGCACGCCTGCTCGGAACTGAATATTCGGCACCCATCGCGGTCTCCCTCCCCCTTAGCCCAGGCATGGTTTCGCGCCGGACGCCTCTCGAGTGCGAGGTCCGACGCTTGAACCGCAGTTCCGGGCGAGCATTAACCGCCCCAGTCGAAAAAGGGAGCTGTCGCCTGGGAAAAGCCCGGCTTGTCAGCCCGACGGGGCATGGTCTATCCTGCCCGTTTCGCCGAGCGGCGGCTTATTGATGGCTGCGCGGCAAGTGAGCCCGAATGTCTTGATCGCCGGCACGCTGGCCGGGCTCGCGTTGGTCGCCCTGGTTCATTGGCAGCGCAGGGGTGAATAAGTAGCACAGAGGAACGCATACCGACATGATCGCCAAGGAAATCAAGCCAGGACAGCTCGTGGTCTACCAGAACGACCCCTGCTTGGTGAAATCGCTGAATGTGCAAAGCCCCTCGGCGCGCGGTGCGGCAACCCTCTACAAGTTCCGCACGTGGAACCTGCGGACGAAGCAAAAGGTCGATATCACGCTCAAAGGGGGCGAGTCGCTCGACGTGGCCGATTTCGCGCGGCGGCCGGTCAAGTACATGTACGCCGATGCCACGCACCGCCACTTCCTCGACCAGCAGGATTACAACCAATATTCGTTGCCGGTCGAAGACGTGGCCGAGGAAGCACAGTTTCTGACCGAAGAGCTCGAAGGCGTGATGGCGTTGATCTACAACGACGAATGCATCGGCGTCGAAGTGCCGCAGACCGTCGTCCTCAAGGTCACCCAGTGCGATCCCGGCGTCAAAGGCAATTCGGCCACGGGACGCACCAAGCCCGCAACGCTCGAAACAGGGCTCGTCGTGAACGTGCCCGAGTATCTCGGCGAGGGGGAACTCATCAAGATCGACACGCGGACCGCCGAGTTCCTGTCGCGGGCCTAGGCGTACATTCGGGCCCGACCACCGGCGAGCGCCATGCGGGTGCTATTTCTTCTTGGCACGCGCCGGCGCCTTCTTGCTGGCCAGTTTTTTGGCCATCTTCTTGCTGGCCGTGGCCTTGGTCTTCGAGGGGGCCGACTTCCCCTTGCCGAAAATGCCATCCCAGCCATCGGCGAACTTCTTGGTCGAACCGGTATGCAGCACGGTCACGGAGCGATTCTCCTACACGCAGATGGAATCTTGCTCGCCACAGCGCGAGCGAATCCTTCCAGCTAAGCGTGGAACTCGCGCGCGGTCAAGCACCTTGCGGGGGAAGACGCATCGCCGTTAGCTCGGCTGCACGCGTTCGAATCGTTCGTCGGGAAGCGCGATAGTCGTAATGCGAATGCCGAACTTCTCGCCGACCTTGACGGCCTCGCCCTGCGCCACGCGTTGGTTGCCAACGTAAAGATCGAGCGGTTCGTCGCACAACTTGTCGAATTGAATAATCGCGCCCACGCCCAATTCCAGGATGCGCCCGACCGCCTGGCGCTTGCTGGCCAGGTTGACCATCACCGGCACGTCGATTTTCAGCAGACTGCGGGCATACGGCGGCAGATCTTCTACCGCGACGTTTTGCGAAGTCTCCCTGCGCCGGCGACCCGCGGCCGGCGATCGGTCCTCGGCACGATCGGCCACCGGGGCCACCTCGATGGCCTCGCCGCGCTGACGCGTGATGCCGATCGCGCCGTAGACCGTCTCGACGCGCGTCACGGGCCAAACGAAGCGTAGCGTGCCCGCGACACCGTCGGCCCTGGTCAGCGTGAACGGGACGAGCGAGGCTTCGTGCTCGATCGACGCCCGCTCCAGAGTATCGTTCAAAGATTCGACATAGGCCGCCGCCACTTCCGAGGGCTCGCACTCGGGCGGAAACAACAGCCCGCTGAGATCGCGGGCCAGGCTTTGCAGTCGCTCGCTACCTTTGGCATCGAGCGCGGCGACCCACTCGGGCAACAGTCCCGACGACGCCGGCAGGAGGGCCACGGCCGCCATGTTCTGATGGCAAAAGAGCAACACCAGGCCGGGCCCCGCCAAATCGTTGCTGGCGGCCTCCGTGGCCAATTTGCTCGGTTCGCTGGCCGCCAAAGTGACCAGGCCCCCCAGGAGCGGTTCGAGGCACGAGGCGATCTCCGCGGTGTGAGCCTCGCTCGCCGCGATGATTTGCCCTGCGCTGATCGTGCTAAGATCTGGCATTGCCGCTCGTTCGTCGGTTCGATCCTGGCCCAGCCCGATAGAATGCAGTGTAGTGTCGTCTGGGAATAACCTTCGGACGCGCACCGGGGCCCTCGTGGAGACGGCGCGTAGTCTTCCCTATTATCAGCCAGGTGGGCCCGCAATCTTTACCCAGATTGTGTTGTTGCTGCGTGCTGCTATTGCAGGCGATAGCAATGCTCGGTGAATATTTTTCGTTTCCAGGTCAATAGTTACGCCAACCGATAGGCAGCGACGTGGGGTGCCGTCTCCCTGCCGCCCAGCCACCGTGCCGCTATACTGCTCTTGTAAAAGCACGGCGAGGGCGCGAAGTGGGGAAACTGGTCTTCCGCAAGCTCGTTCAACGTTCCAATTG
Source organism: Pirellulales bacterium (assembly GCA_019636335.1). Lineage (NCBI taxonomy): Bacteria > Pseudomonadati > Planctomycetota > Planctomycetia > Pirellulales > Pirellulales bacterium. The sequence continues at coordinate 393,887 of JAHBXR010000001.1, read as the reverse complement.
GGAGCAAACCCGCGCATGAGCACTTCGTTGCCCGTGATCGACCCGGTCCGCCTCGAGCTGGCCCCCTTTCGCTCGCTCGACAATGCCACCCTGGCCGAGCGCATCAATCGCGTGCGTGCCGAGATGGGGCCACGCCTGTTGATTCTGGGGCATCACTACCAACAGGATGAGGTCATCGCCCTTTCCGACCTGCGAGGCGATAGCTATCAGCTCAGCCAGATGGCGGCGGCCAACAGCGAGTGCCGTGCGATCGTCTTTTGCGGCGTCCACTTCATGGCCGAGACGGCCGACATCCTGGCCAATCGTCCGGCCAAGCTCCAGGAGCGCCACGGCGAGCGCGTGACGGTGGTGCTGCCCGACATGGCCGCCGGCTGCTCGATGGCCGACATGGCCGCCATCGAAGAGGTCGAGACCTGCTGGCAAGAGTTGGGCGAGGTGGTCGATACCGCGGACATTACCCCGGTCACGTACATCAATTCGGCCGCCAGCCTGAAGGCCTTCTGTGGCCGCCACGGCGGCATTGTCTGCACGTCGAGCAACGCGCGGGCCGTGCTCGATTGGGCCTTTCAGCGGACGCGCCGCGTGCTGTTCTTTCCCGATCAGCACTTGGGACGCAACACGGCCCGCGCGATGGGCATTCCGCTCGAGCAGATGCCCGTTTGGAACCCGCGGCAGGAACTCGGGGGCAACACCGAAGACGTGCTGCGCGAGAGTCGCGTCTTACTCTGGCGTGGGCATTGCAGCGTCCACCAGATGTTTCAGCCGCAGCACGTCGACGCGTTTCGCGCGAAATACCCCGAGATCAAGATCCTCGTGCATCCCGAATGCACGATGGAAGTGGTCGATCGGGCTGACGTGATCGGCTCGACCGGCAAGATCATTCGCGAAGTCGAGCACGCCGCGCCGGGCACGCGTTGGGCCATCGGCACCGAGCTGCACCTGGTGAACCGCCTCAAGCAGGAGCACTCGGAGCAGCACATCGACTTCCTGTCGCCGGTCGTGTGCATGTGCGCCACGATGTACCGCATCGATCTCGCGCACCTCTGCTGGTCGCTCGAAAATCTGGCGGCCGGCCATCCCGTGAACGTGATCGAGGTCGACCCCGATGTGGCCAAGTGGTCGCTCGTGGCACTTGAGCGCATGCTCGAAGTGCGCTAACGTCGCGCAGCTCGCAGACGGACGCCGCCCGATCGCGGCGGCAGATTACTTGGTGTCGTGGTCGCGGCACCAGGCGATGATCTCGGGCGTGGCCTTCGGCAGGCTTCCCTTGGCGGCCTTGGCAGGTGCGGCGGCCGGCACGGGAGCGGGCGCCTCTTCCACGGCCGTTTCGGCTACCGGCTCTTCGACTGGTGCAGGTTCTGGTTCCGGCGCGGGAGCAGGCTTGGCCGGTGCCGCGGGGGCTGCCGTGGCAACCGCCTTGCCGCGAGCGGCTGCCAGGATATCCGCCGTGCTGAGCTTGCCTTTCGGAGCGGTTGCAGCCGCGGGCTTCGGCGCAGCGGCCGGTGCTTCTGCCTTGACGGCCTCGGCCTTGGGAGCGGCTGCCTTGCCTCGCGCGGCGGCGAGAATGTCGGCCGTGCTCTGCTTGGCAGCGCCCCCGGAGCGTGCCATCTCGGCCACCGAAGGCTTCTTGGCCCCAACCGGAGCGTGAGCGGCAGAACCGGCCGACTTGGCCGGGGCGGCGGGCTTGGTCTCACGAGCGGGCTTTTCCTCGGCGACCTTCGGCAACGGCTTGTCGACCACCTTCAGAAAATCGAGCCCAATGTCGAACCAGCCGATGTTGTTGTCCCCCCCGTCGAACTGCACCAGGGCACGGCCACTCATGTTGACCGTCTTCACCTGCCCCGTGCGGTCGCGAAAACGCGCCAATTCCGGGCGTGTCGCATCGACGACGACGTACTTGTCGGTGTACTGCTGCTTGAGCTGCTCGATCTGCTCGAAGACCATCGTCCACATCGCTCCCGAAACCGGCCGAAACACTGACCTGGCCACCACTTGCGGGGGCCGGCAAACGTGAAGCCGGCATTTTGCTCGATTGAGCCTGCGAAATCAAGGCGGGCAAAGGCTTTGGCCGCCCCTTCGAGCCAGTTTGACTGGTAACGCGTAAAAACGGATAGTTGCCTTTGTGGCGCCTGCTTGCTCGCCTTGCATCTCGAGCAACTCTACTGCCTGTCCTGGAGTTACGGATGTCCGCCGGAGAAAGTGACCCACTGCAGGCCGTAAAGTCGCAAGAGAAAAAGCCGCACGAGACCCTGGCCGAGACGGCCTTCCAAACGGATCCCGCGACCCCCCAACATCCCTCGCCACGTCGCGAGTCGCCGCAGTCGCTGATCGGCCAGAAGCTCGGCAAATACGAAATCCGCTCCATCGTCGGACAGGGGGGCATGGGGGTCGTCTATCGAGCGCACGATCCGATGATCGAGCGCGACGTCGCCGTCAAGCTTCTGGCCGAGCATCTGACGACCGACGAAACGGCTACGCAGCGATTCATGGCCGAGGCCCGCGCCGCCGGCAAGCTCAGCCACCCGAACGTGACAGCGGTCTACGAGATCTGTCACGACGCCCCGCGCTATTACATCGTCATGGAGTTGCTCGAGGGGGGAAGCCTCGACACCGAGATCGAGCAGAGCGGTGCGCGATCCGTCCTGAACGCCACGCGGGCCATCATCGACGCTTGCCAGGGGGTCGCCGCCGCTCATGCCGCGGGGGTGATCCATCGCGACATCAAGCCGGCAAACTTCATGCGGGCCGCCGACGGTACGATCAAGGTCACCGATTTCGGCCTGGCCAAGTCGCTGGCCAATACGTCGCGCCACATCACGCAGACCGGTTCGGTGCTCGGCACGCCCTACTTCATGAGCCCCGAGCAGTGCATGGGCAAGCCGCTCGACCCGCGGACCGATATCTACTCGCTCGGCGCCTCGTATTACTGCCTGCTCACCGGCAAACAACCGTACGAAGAGACCGACAGCGTCCCGCAGCTCATGTTCAGCCACTGTCATGGGCCGATCCCCAATCCCTGCGATCACGATTCCACGATCCCCCAGGCGTGCGCGCGGATCGTGGCCCGCGCGATGGCCAAATCGCCGGACGATCGCTACCAGTCGGTGGCCGAGATGATCGCCGACTTGCAGGCCCTCTACGCGACGCTGTCTGGTCAGGCGCAGATGGTGCTACCGAGCGAATCGGGGCCGAACGCGGCGCTAGTCACCACGATGACGGCCACAGCCCCTCACTTGGCAAACGTGACGCCTGTTTCCACACAGCCGGCGGCGGCAACGCGCTCGCGCCGCGCGATGATCTTTGCCAGCGTGGGCATCCTACTCGCCCTGCTCGTTGGTGGAGGATTCATTCTGTGGCAGATGGGGATGGAAGCGAGCAACGCCGCCGCTGACGCCGCGGCCCTGACGGAGGAGCCCATCAAGGTCGGCATCATCCATTCGATGACCGGGACGCTAGCCACCAGCGCCACGGCGGTGGTCGACACAACACTCATGGCCATCGACGAAGTAAACGCCCGCGGAGGCCTGCTCGGCCGTCCGATTCAACCGATCGTCGTCGATGGCGGTTCCGATTGGGGACGATTCGCGTCCGAAACAGAGAGGCTCATCACACAGGAAAAAGTCGTCGCCATCTTCGGCTGCTGGACATCGGCTAGTCGTAAAGCGGTCAAGCCGATCGTCGAGGAGCACGACCATCTGCTCCTCTACCCGCTGCAGTACGAAGGGCTCGAGACGTCGCCGAACATCGTCTACTTGGGCGCCGCGCCGAATCAGCAGATCCTGCCCGCGCTCGATTGGGCTGTAGAAAAGCTCGGCCAGCGGAAGTTTTTCATCGTCGGCTCCGACTATCTGTTTCCCCGGGCTGCGACCGAGGTCATCAAAGATCACTTGAAGATGCTGGGGGCCGAGGTCGTCGGCGCCGAATTCCTGCCGCTGGGCAGCCCCCATACGGAGCCCCTCGTCGAGGCGATCCGCGCGGCGCAGCCCGACATGATCTTGAACCTGATTAACGGCGATTCCAACATCGCGTTCTTCCGCGAGCTGCGCGAAGCGGGAATCACGTCCGAGCAGATTCCCACGCTATCGTTCAGTCTCGACGAGCAAGGCATGCGCAGCCTGACGACGCCGGAGATCGCCGGCGACTATGCCGCCTGGACCTACTTCGATTCGCTCGACACGCCCGACAACAAGTCGTTTGTCGAGCGGTTTCACCGTCGTTTTCCGCAGCGGGCCATCACCGATGCCATGGAATCGGCCTATGCGAGCGTGCTTCTTTGGGCCGCAGCAGTCGAGGATGCACAAAGCCTTGATCCCAAGCGTGTCCGCCGCACCATGTTGACGGTGCGAGTGATGACGCCGGCGGGCGAATTACGTCTCGATCCCGATACGCAACACACCTACAAGACCCCCCTCGTCGGCCAGATTCAACCCGACGGCGAATGTTCGATCGTGTGGAGCGGCGCTGCGCCGCTCGCGCCGAATCCCTTTCCCGAATCGCGACGCTCGGTCGAATGGAAGGCCTTTCTGCAAGATCTCTACAACGGCTGGAACAAAAGTTGGGGGGCGCCGGCCATGGCGCCCGGCGCGCGCAGCGCGAGCCCTTGATGCCCTCGATGAGTTTGCGGCAGCAGCCAGGCGAAATACTCCCGCGGAATGCGTGTCGGCTACTCGCCTGCGCCAACCCTCTGCCGTTACACTTTCCAGTCTGGTCTCTCGTTTTTCTACCGGAACATTCGCCGCCATCGAGGAGCTGTCATGTCCGCCACGTTCAAGTACCGCCGTCTCGATAAATCGGATGCCGCCGTGTTGCTGGTCGACCATCAGTCGGGCCTGTGCAACATTGTGGGTGATTTCTCGCCCGACGATTTCAAGAACAACGTTTTGGCGCTGGCGGACCTAGCCAAGTATTTCCAACTGCCCACGATTCTCACGACGAGCTTCGAAAGCGGTCCAAATGGACCGCTCGTCCCCGAACTGAAAGCTCTCTTCCCCGACGTCCCCTACATCGCGCGCCCCGGCAACATCAACGCCTGGGACAACGAAGACTTCGTCCGCGCCGTGAAGGCAACGGGCAAGAAGCAATTGATCCTCGCGGGGGTCGTCACCGAGGTCTGCGTCGCGTTTCCGGCTCTCTCGGCGATCGAAGAGGGATACGAGGTCTTCGTCGTCACCGACGCCTCGGGCACGTTCAATCTCACGACCCGCAACGCCGCCTGGGCCCGCATGCAGGCCGCCGGCTGCCAACTCATGAGTTGGTTTGGCGTCGCGTGCGAATTGCATCGCGATTGGCGCAACGACATCGAGGGGCTCGCGAACCTCTTCTCGAATCACCTGCCGGCGTATCGCAACCTGATCACCAGTTACAATGCCCACGCCAAAAGCTGAGCGCCGGCCCGATCGGTTGGCAACGCCGTCGCTCGGATCGACAACCAAGGTGAAGCATGCGTCCTTCTCAGCTCAAGTTGATCGTGATCTTCTGTCTGCTCGTGCTCGCAATCCAGTTCACGCGCGGCATGGCGCAACAGCCGCTCCTCTCGTGGAACGAGAGCCCGCGCAAGCAGGCGATACTCGACTTCGTGGCGCGCGTGACGCGCGAAGGGGGGCCGGACTACGTCGCGCCGTCGGATCGTATTGCCACCTTCGATAACGACGGCACCCTCTGGTCGGAGATGCCGATCTACTTCCAATTCGAGTTCGCTCTTTACCGCGTTCGCGGATTGGCGCCGCAGCATCCCGAATGGAAGACACAGGAACCCTTCAAGTCGGCGCTCGAGGGAAACGTCAAGGGCATGCTCGCCGGCGGCGAAAAAGGGCTCACGGCCATGATGATGGCCACCCACACCGGTATGACGACCGACGACTTTCGCCAGATCGTCGAAGCGTGGCTGGCCACGGCGCGGCATCCGCGCTTCGATCGACCCTATACCGAGCTCGTCTTTCAGCCGATGCTCGAGCTGCTCGAATTCCTGCGCGCAAGCGGCTTCAAGACGTTCATCGTCTCCGGAGGCGGCATCGACTTCATGCGCCCCTGGACGGGGCGCGTCTACGGTATTCCGCCCGAACACGTCGTCGGCAGCACGGCCAAGGTCGAATTCCGCTTGCAGAACGACGTGCCCCAGTTGTTTCGCCTGCCGGCGATCAACTTTATCGACGATGGCCCCGGCAAGCCTGTCGGCATTCATCAGCACATCGGGCATCGTCCGATCGCGGCCTTCGGCAATTCGGACGGCGACTATGAGATGCTCCGCTGGACCACCGCGGGCGCGGGACCGCGCTTCGGCCTGATCGTGCATCACACCGATGCCGAGCGCGAATGGGCCTACGACCGCGATTCAGCGATCGGTCGCTTGAAGCGCGCCCTCGACGAGGCCCCCGAGCGCGGCTGGCACGTCGTCGACATGAAGCAGGACTGGCGGGTCATCTACCCCTGGGAAAAACCCACATCCGCCCAGAGCGTTCCGTAGTGCCGTCTGCGCGCGTTACCGCACGGTCATCCGCATCACGCGCGACGAGGCGGTCGCTGCCGCTGGCTTCGTCGATGGCCTCTTCACGCCAGTCGTGCTTGCCACCCCTGTTGACGCGGCGGGCTCGGACTTGGCGATCGCGTCGCCACAGGGCAGCTTTGTCGCGCAAGGTGGCGGAGCGTGTGGCCGATCGCACGGTCCGCAAATGCAATTCGCCACCGGTCCGTAGCACAAGTCAGGAAATGGCTTGCAGCAGTAGTTGTCGGGGCAGCAGAGCGGCTGCCAGCAGACCTTCGGCAACGGCTTCGAGCAATAGCAATCGGGACAACAGAGCGTCTGCCACTTTACGCAAGGAAAGGGTTTCGGACAGTAGCTATCCGGGCAGCAGCATTGCTCGCTCGGCAGGTAGCAAGTCTGGCAACACGACGTCGCAGGCCTCGCGCCATCGACGCCGAACGACGTTCGTGGCCCCAGCAGCGTCAGCAGGACGGCCATTATCAGGGTCGCGCGACACAGGGTGTCTTGTTGCGAGCAACGGGGCATCAGGCGGTCCATTTCCACGATTCGGCACCCTTCGGTCGGGCGATAAGCGATCGGCTACCGGGAATCCAGGCCGGCAACTGCATCATCGGCGCGATCCCTCTAGCCGCTACAAATAGGCCGCGGCAGACCTACTTCCTTGCCACGGCCCAGTCCGGCTGTAGGGGTTGTGCCGGCTGTAGCGGAGCACATTGCCGATTCGATATCTTGACGGGCTGCTTCCCGCGGTCGAAGACCTTCGACTAACCGTATTTCTCGCGCAGACGTCGCGCCGCTTCCACTTCGTTCTTGAGCTTGCGATAGACCTCGTCGATGCTCACCACGGCCGCCGAGCCTGGTGCGAAGCCGCAGTCGGGATTGAGCGTGATCCGCTCCGGCGCGACGTGCTGGAGCGCCATCTCGACACGGCCGAAGATCGCATCGGCTGAATCGACCTGTCCCGGCTCGCAGCTCATGCAACCCAGGCCGATTTCCAGATCCTCGCGCAACTGCCGAAAGACCGCCATGTCGCCGGCGCCCGGGGCGGTGAACTCCATCGTCAGGTGATGCACATTGAGCCGGTTAAGCTGTGCGATGATCGGGTCGTAGCCACCGCGGAACTGCGCCTCGCCCCGCACGCGAGCCCCGGCGCGGCGGCAGAGATGCACCGCCAGCCGCACGCCCGAGACGCCGTCGACCAACTGGTTGACCATCTCCACGTCGAAGTCGGCCGCGCGGTCGGCGTCGTCGTATTGCTTGCGCACGCTGTCATCGACAAAGAGGCACAAGTGCGGGTCGTCGATCTGCACGATCGAGACCCCCTCGTCGCGCAGCAGTTCCAGCTCGCGCCGCAGGATCGGCACGCAATCGCGGACGAACGCCTCGCGCGTGGGATAGGCCTTCGCGCTGCGCTCGGAGTCCCACATCCGCTCGCCCAAGAGCGCCGGCGAGGGGAGCGTGGCCTTAATCTCCCGCTTGGTGAGCTGCTTGACGAGCTTGACCTCCTGAGCGATGAAACCGGGCTGTTTGGGCGATAAACGATCGACGACGATCGTCCAGGGACGGCCATCGGCCGGATTGCGCCCCAACTCGAAGCCGTGTGCCAACTCGGCAATCACGCCGATGTAGCTCTTGCGCCACCATTCGCCGTCCGTCAGCACGTCGAGTCCCGCGCACTCCTGCAGGGCGACGACGCTTTCGACCGCGGCCCGCATCAAGCGCGGATACTCTTCGGTCGAGGTGGCCGCCTCGTCGTTGATCAGATCCTTCACATAGTCCGGCCGCGGCATCGAACCGACGACCGAAGTGGGAAACAGTAGCTTGCTGCTCATCGTTCCGCTTTCTTGAAGACGCGCTCGTCGCGCCTGCTATTTCCAGTTTCGCCGGGCGTAGTCGAAATCCTGCTGCGTATCGATCTCGATATACTCGCCCGGCGTGTCGACGTGCGCGAAACGCTCGCCGGCCTCGACCATCTCTTGCAGAAGCTGGATCAAGTAGGCTTTCTCGAACAAGGCCGCCTCGCGATACGGTTTGCCGGCAAACTGCGCGCGGGCCCGATGGTACGCCTCGCGCAAGCGAGCCGCTCCGGCGGCGGTCACCTTCATCACGCCGATGTACTCGCCGTGCGCTTCCTCGGAAGGTATGGCCCGATGGACGCGCGTCACCGCGCCGTTCTTCACCGTGACTTTCTCGGCGTCGTCGGGCGGATGCTCCGTGCGATCGGTGTAGCGTGCCGACCAATCGGTGTCGACCACCAGCGAAAGATCGTCGCGGCTGGCCAGCACACGCTCGATGACGCGCGGCGTGTAGAGAATGTCGGAATACGAACAAATGAATCCCTCCGCCATGAGGTCCTCGGCCGTAAAGAGCGAGGCGAGGATGTTGTTCTTCTCCCACTCGCGGTTGTGGCGGAACTCGAGTTCCGGATAAGCCGCCTTCACCTTCTCGATCTGGTAGCCGCCGATGAAGGCGATCCGCTCGAGGCCGTTCTGGCGAAAGGCCTCGAGCGCCCAATCGAGGATCCGCTTGCCTCCCACCTCGGCAAAACATTTCGGGGCGTCGGCCGTGGTGGGCATGAGCCGGGCTCCGCGGCCCGCTCCGATGATGATCGCCTGCATGGGGTTCGTCTTTGCCTCGTCGTTACGTGAAAGAGCGGCACGTCTGTCGCGCGCCGCTGAAATCGAACTGCGTCTTCACGCGGCTTCTCGTTCTGGCGCCGCGTTCCACAAGATGGCCGCCAGGCAGGCGGCGAGCAAGGCCCAACCGGCCCAAACATAGATCGCCGTCTGCCAGCCATCTTTCATATCGGTGAAATACCCCGTGATGACATCACCGGCGCTCGCTCCCATGTAGCCCAGAAAGTTGACGAATCCCGCGGCGGCGGCGGGCGTGCCGCGCTTCGCGAGATCGGCCGGCGCCGTCCCGACCAGCAACACCTGGGGACCAAAGATACAAAACCCGATCAGCATCAACAGAAAAACGGTCGCCGGCACGCTGATCTGCGAGACGTATTCGTAGGCGATCGTGAGCGCCGCAAGGAGCACGAGCAACCCCACCATCACCGGCGCACGTCGCCCGCCGAAGAAACGGTCGGTGGCCCAACCGGTAAGATACGAGCCCGCCGCCGCGCCGATCGCCAGCACGACGTACTGCAGCGCCGCCTTGCTGATCTCCGCCCCCTGCACCTTGGTGAGATGGGCCACGCCCCAATCGATGAAGCCGTACCGGCAGGCATTCAGCAGTCCAAGCGTGAAGCCAAGCAGCCACAACGCCGGATTGGTGAAAGTGAGCATGACCGTCTGCCAACCAACTGAGCGAGCCTCGATCACGCGGCTGGTCGCACGGTGGGCGCCCGCTTCGGGAGCATCGCGCAAAGCAACGAGCATGAACATCCCAACCGCTGCCAGCATTGCAGCGGGGATGAAGACGGCCCCGCGCCAGCCGAAGTAGGAGACCGACATGCCCGCCACGAAATAGGTCAGCCCCAGCGTGATCTGGTAGCCCGTCCCCACGATGCCCAGCGCCCGGCCGCGCGCCGAAACCGGCACCCAATTGCCGATCACGCGCACTGACGGAGGCCAGCCGAGGGACTGGCAATAGCCGTTCATCGCCCAAAGGAAGAGCAGAAAGTAAAAGCCCGTGCTGAAGCCGAAGCACACGTTCAGTGCGGCCGAGCCGAACATGCCGATCGCCAGCAGCTTGCGCGGCGAGATGAACTCGGCAATCTGTCCGTTGAGCAACTGCCCCACGCCGTAGGTGATCTTGAGCGACGCCAGGATCCAGCCCACCTGCTCGCCAGTAAGTCCCAGTCCGCCATCGAGGACTGGCAACTTCATCGCCTCGGCCGCGACTCCCAGATTCGTGCGGCAAAAGTAGAACGCGCCATAGACGAGCCAGATTGTCCAGACAATCGATTGCTCAGAGGCCTGGCGCACGTCAGCGTCTTTAGCACGCAGCGCATCCGACGTGCCGATCGAACCGACGGTAGATTTGGATTCAACACTCACGCGACGCGGCGGTAGAGAAAACAGGTGGCAAGGCAAGCAACTCAAGACCCCACGACGATAACGATTCGAGTCGGCAATTGCGACTGGAATCGTTCACTGGCGGGGGTCTTATTCACCCCTACGCTGCCAATGAACCCAGGGCGACCAACGGGAGCCCGGCCAGCATGCCAGTGATCAAGACATTCGGGCTCACTTACCGCCGCAACCATCAATAAGTCGTGTGCAGACGCTAGGGGACAATTGTGGGCTTGCGGTGATGATACTCCTCCAGCAGGCGATCCACTTCTGCGTCGCCGAGCAGCTTTCTGACGTGGGGATGATCCCACCCTTCTTCCAGAATCCGCGTTCTCGCATAGTCGCGTTCGATCTCGCGAACGAACCCGTTTCCCCAGCGATAAAAGGAGGCCGCGCCGCCGATTGCGAGCGAGAGGACGGTGAACACTATCAAGAGGCGGCGGAGCGTAAACTGTGGGAGGTGCCCTTCCATACCGGCATTCTATCACGCTGCCGGCCGCAGCAGCGATTCAAACAGCTCGTGAAAGCTCCAAACGCGCCCGGCCAATGCCGGCCTGCACACAAAACAAGCACACTACCCGCTCGCCAGCCCGCCGCAATTCGCCTGATTGCATGCTCGCCGTTAGACTGACGCCGCACCATACCGAGCAACAACCTCCTTCCGCGCCTCCGCGTGAGGAATTCTTCTTCATTGACTCGAGGAAACCATGCCACGTCTGATCGAAAAGCCGACACGCATCGAAGCCGCTGGCCAGCCACCGAAGCAGATCGAAGAGTACATCGGCCGCGTCAATTCGTCGCACGAAGTGACAAGCGTGGCGAAGATGATCTCCCCCGGCGGCTGGCAGGAGCCGGGCCAAACGCCCGAGTTTCTCGAAATCTCGGTCGTGTTGCGCGGCTTGTTGCGGGTGGAACATAAAGGGGGCACGCTCGACGTGCGTGCCGGCCAAGCCGTCGTCACCGAGCCGGGCGAGTGGATCCGCTACAGCACGCCCGACGCTGGAGGCGCCGAGTATATCGCCGTCTGCTTTCCCGCCTTCTCTCCGACTACCGTTCACCGTGACGACGCGCCGTAACTCCGGTTCGCCGCCCCGTTACGCCCCAGAAAAGACGCCGCGGAGAATCCTGTTGACAATCTACTAACGAATTAGTAGATCTGGGGACGAAGTCAAAAGACAGGCTCGTTCGCAGGAATAAACTCATGGCACGGCCGCAATCTCCCCATCCAACTCCCGCGGAACTGGAGTTATTAAAACTCCTCTGGGAGCATGGTCCCGCCACCGGCCGCGAGCTGCACGAGCGGCTCACCGCCAGTGGCCGCGAGCGGGCGTACACCTCGGTCATGACGTTGCTCAACATCCTGGTAGACAAGGGCGCAGTCACGCGCGAGCGGCAGGGCAAGTCGCACCGCTACGCCGCCAAATCGGCCCAGCAGAACGTGCGCCGCCGCGTTTTGCGCGACGTCTGGGATCGCCTGTTCGAAGGCTCAGCTGAAGAACTCGTCACGCACCTGCTCGAGGCGACTTCACCCGACGCCAAGGAAATCGAATCGATTCGCGAAGCCATCGAAAACTATCGCCGCAAGCAAAAGGGGTCGAAATGAACGAGCTCAACTATCTCAGTCTCTGGCTCTGGCACAGCCTTTGGAGCGGTTTCCTCGTTTGGGCGGTGCTGATTCTCGTCATGTGGGCCATCGCGCCACGACAACCCGAGACGCGCCATCGCCTGCTCATCGGGGCACTTGCCTGCTGGTTCCTGTTGATCGTCGCAGCCGTGAGTTTTCCGACAGCGGGCGTTTCTGACTACGAGATAGAACGTGCTGTCTGCGACACGAAGATGTTTCTCGCGCAATTCAAGACGACGCCATCTCCCACGCCCAACCGAGCCGCGGATGGTTCACCGTCGAGCCAGGCGGATCCGTACCGCTGGGACCTCTCTATGGTCGCGCGAGCGTCGGGAGCCAGACCCCCATCGCTGCGGAAGAGTCCATTCGAGATCTACTGAGCCAGGTACTCAGAAACCCGATGGTCTCGGTCGCCACCGACTTTGCCGAAATCAAAGATGAAAGCGAACGCTCGGGCTATCGCCTCGTCGGCTTCGATCGTGAGAAAGTCGACAACGCGGGCTACACGGCCAATGAACTGAAGCGATTGCAAGATACGGTGCGCCAGTTGCAAGGCTCGATTAATGCCATACGTAACGAACTGAATCGCGAGCCGGCCGCCACAGCACCATCGCCACCCCTGGACGACGAACTCACACCAGCGCAAACCGAACCGCCGGCCCCGGCCGAATCTGATGAAATACTACTTCTTGACCCCGAAGCCGCCGCTGGCGAAACCCAGCCTGCGCAGCCCCCTGCTGAAGCAGAACTAACCGACATGGAAGAAATCGAAGAACATTTATTGGCTTGCTATCGACGTCGGCGGATGCTTGAACAGCAAATACAATCGGTCAAGACCGCGACCGAAACCGCGAAGCAAGAGTGGGAAGCCGCGAAGGAGACCGCGAAGAAGGATACAAAGGAAGGGTGGAGGAACCTCGGTCCAGCAGCGAGCAAGTACAACGAGTTGCTCCATGCTCAGAGTCTCCTCGAGCAGGAACAGGCAAAGGGGGACTCCGCGATCGAGCAGTTGGAGGCGAAGTTGTAGGAGTTAGAGAGCGTGAAGGAATCGTCGTTGCTTCCGGGATTGCAAGAGGAGCCGAAAGTTCCCGTGCATCGGAGCTCACAAGAATCGTACTCTCCAACGAACAACATTCCCGATCCTAAGGACCTCCAGGGTGCGAGCTAAGCCCGCTTCGTCCTCGCTAGTTTGCGGCTCCTCTCCTCGAGAGTTTGCCTGCTGGAATGCCTCCGACTATCATCGGAGTCGCAAGCATTCCCGCCTCTAGGCGCTCGTGCCCCCCTGCCCTGCAAGCATTCTGGAGCCCCACCTGCCATGTCGCCGTTTGAGTCGCCGTCTCGTCGCTCGTTTCTCAAGGCCACCGGCATCGCTGCCACGGCGGTCGCCTGGACCGCCAAGAGCTATGGCCAGATCGTTGGGGCAAACGATCGCATCCGCGTCGGCTTCATCGGCGCCGGGGGCATGGGGGGCGGACACCTGAGCGCGATCAAGTCGCTCAAAGAATCGAATAACCTCGAGCCGGTCGCCGTGGCCGACTGTTGGAAGACGCGAGCCGAGGCGGGCGCCGCTAAGGTCGAGGCCCCAAAGTCGTTCGACGACTATCGCCAGGTGCTCGACATCAAGGAGATCGACTACGTCACGATCGCCACGCCCGAACATTGGCATTCGACGATGACGATCGACGCCATGGAGGCCGGCAAGGCGGTCTATTGCGAAAAGCCGATGACGCACAGCATTCCCGAGGCGCAGGCAGTCATGCGCAAGCAGCAGGAGACGAAGCGTCCCTTGCAGGTAGGAGTGCAGGCCATGTCGGACGACAGCTATCGCACGGCGGCCGAAGCGATCGCCTCGGGCGAGCTGGGCCAGGTCGTGCAGGCGCAGATCGAATACGTCCGCCGCTACGATTCGCAGGGCCCCTGGCGCCAGCCCGATCTCAACGCAAAGATGGAGAAGCCCGCCGACCTGAACTGGGAGGCCTGGCTCGGTAAGGCGCCGAAGGTCGACTGGAACCCGCATCACTACTTCGAGTGGCGCAACTACGGCGTCTACTCCGGCGGCATCGCCACCGACCTCTTCATTCACCGCATCACGCGGATCATGAAGGCCTGCAACCTGCTCTACCCGCGCCGCGTGGTGGGCATGGGGGGCATCTACCAGTGGAACGACGGCCGCGACCTGCCCGACAACTTTGAGATGATCTGCGAGTACCCGCGCGGTATGACGGTCTACGTGCTGGGCACGATGAGCAACCGCGTGCCGATCGATCACCTGATTCGCGGTTACCGCGCCACGCTCTTCTTCACCCCCGGGGGCTGGGTCATCCGCGACAAGGACGATCGCGTGCTGGCCGAGCACAAGAAGACCGGCGGCGAGGACATCCACCTGCACCACACGAACCTGCACAACCACCTGCGCTTGGGCGAACCCTTGAATTGCCCGCCGGAGTTAGGCCTGGCCGGCGTTGTGGCGGTGAACATGGCCAACGAATCGTGGCGCACCAACCAGATGATGGGCTGGGACGCCAAGCACGAAAAGATGGTTCCGGCAAGCACCCTCGACCTGACGCACACGCCGGAAGCCGTGTCGTAAGTTGGACACAAAGTGGCAATCGTGTAGTACTGCTGGCTCGCCCCGCAGTGGGCACTTCGAGGACGACGGCATCGCGGGATTTCCACAGCGATGCCCGGCAGCGCCCGCCGCACGTAAAGTTTTCATAAAGTTCACCTCGTGCAGCTTGACCCGAACGCTGCGCGCTGCGGATATTGGTCACCACACGATATTCGTCGAGCACCAACGACTGCCATTCTTGCGAGGAAATCATGCACCGCATGTTGTTGAATCTTTGCCGCCCGCTTCTCGTCGCCCTGGTTCTGACGCTGCTCGCCACGTTGGCCACGCAAGCCGCCGATAAGGACGCCAAGCCCGAGAAGGTAAAAAAAGTCCTCTACCTCGGCATCGACGGTTGTCGTTTCGACTCGATCGGCGCGGCAAAGACGCCGAATCTCGACAAGCTGATGGAGAACGGCTGCTATACCGGGCAGTGCCTCATCCTCGGCGATCGCTACAAAAAGAACGACACCATCAGCGGCCCGGGCTGGTCGACGATTCTCACCGGCGTCTGGGCCGACAAGCACGGGGTACACGACAACGAGTTCAAGGGCAAGAACTACACCGAGTACCCCCACTTCTTCGCCCGGCTCAAGGAAGTCCAGCCCGACGCCTACACGGTGAGCATCGTCGACTGGATTCCGATCCAGCAGCACATCGTCAGCTCGGCCGACGTCGGCGCCGTGCTGCCGCCAATCGACGGCGACTACGTCAAAACTGACGAAGCCGGCTCGAAGGCCGCGGTCAAGATTCTGGCCGAGCGCGATCCCACGGTCCTCTTCTACTACATCGGCCAGGTCGACGAGTCGGGCCATAAGCACGGCTTCCATCCCACGGTGCCCGAGTACATCTCGGCCATCGAAACCGCCGACAAACACGTGGGCGAAGTCCTCACAGCCGTGCAGAACCGCCAGACGTATGCCGACGAGGACTGGCTCGTGGTCGTCACCAGCGATCATGGCGGCAAAGGCACCGGACATGGCGGCGGACACAACGAGCCCGATATTCTCAACAGCTTTCTCATCGTCAGCGGCGACGACGCCCAGCGCGGCCAGATCGAAGAAAGCGTCCACCTGGTCGACGCCGTTGCCACGGTGCTCGCGCACCTGGGTGTGAAGCCGAAGGAAGAATGGAAGCTCGACGGTCACCCGGTGGGACTCAAGTAGGTCACGCACCCCGTGCGTGACGCACGCGCCAACTTTGATCCGCGGAAAAACAACGCGCGTTAACGCGCCTTCTTGAGAGTCGGCGTGCCGTCGGCAAAGTCCTCGGCGCGCGCCTCGCTGCGCAGTCGGTCCAGCTCGGCCTTCAGTTCATCGCGCATCTGGGCATACGCGGGGTCGTCGTAGACGCTCTGCCGCTCACCGGGATCCTTGTCCAGGTCGAACAGTTCCCACTCGCCAATGTCGTAATAGTGGATCAGCTTGTGGTGGGGCGTGCGCACGCCGTAATGGCGCGCCACCATGTGGACCGCCGGATATTCGTAGTAGTGGTAGTAGATCGACTGTCGCCAGTCGTCAGGCGATCGACCTGCCCACAGCGGCAGCAAGCTGCGTCCCTGCATGTCGGCGGGAATCGGCGCCTCGGCCACGTCGAGAAACGTCTCGGCGAAGTCGAGATTCTGCACCAGGTGCATGTCTTCGCTGCCCGGCTTGATCCGCTTCGGCCACCGCACGATGAAGGGCATGCGCAACGAGGTGTCATACATCCAGCGCTTGTCGTACCAGCCGTTATCCCCGAGATAGAAGCCCTGATCCGAGGCATAAATCACGATCGTGTTCTCGGCCAGCCCGTCGCGGTCGAGATAATCGAGCACGCGGCCGATGTTGTCGTCGACCGAGGCGATGCAGCGCAGGTAATCCTTGATATAACGCTGGTACTTCCAGCGGACGAGATCCTCTCCCTCGAGTTTGGCTCGGCGAAAGGCGGCGTTGCGCGGTTCATAGGCCTGGTTCCAAGCCGCCAGTTGCTCGGGCGTGAGATTGCCCGGCGGCTTGAGCTTGAGATCGCGCTCCGTGAGATGCCGCGCAATGGTCATCTCCTGCTTCTGCGCGGCGCTCGTGCGACCGGCGTTGTCATCGAAGAGCGTCGCCGGCTCGGGAATTTCCTCGTCTTCGTACAGAGCGAAGTGTTTCGGATCGGGCTCCCATTCGCGGTGGGGCGCCTTGTGCTGATACATCAGCAGAAACGGTTTCGACCGATCGCGCCCGTCGAGCCAGGCAAGCGACTTGTCGGTGATGATGTCCGTGACGTAGCCGGTATGGGTCTCGGGTCCGTCGGCGGTCTTGAACGCGGGATTGTAGTAGGTCCCCTGTCCGCCGCCGCCGGTGAGCACGCACCAATCGTCGAAGCCCGTGGGATCGCTCTTCAAGTGCCACTTGCCGATGATCGCGGTCTGATAGCCCGCCTGCTGCATGAGCTTGGGCATCGTCTGTTGCGAACCGTCGAAGACCGAACGATTGTCGAGAAAGCCGTTCAAGTGGCTGTGCTTGCCGGTGAGGATCACGGCCCGGCTGGGGCCGCAGATCGAATTCGTGCAGAAGCAGTGGCGAAAGATCATCCCCTCGCGCGCCAGGCGGTCGATATTCGGCGTCTGGTTGATCTTCGAGCCATAGGCGCTGATGGCATGCGCCGCGTGGTCATCCGTAAAGATGAACAGGATATTCGGCCGCTCCTCGGCGCCGCGAACAACCAGGCCGACGAAACCAATCGCCACCAAGAACACCAACTTGCCAAGCATGCGCCGCATCGGGCAGACCTTTTTTCAAAGGAACAAGCCCTTCTCGCACTTCGCGCCTTCGCGGTAAGAAAAGAAATGCTTACCGCGAAGGCGCGAAGTGCGCAAAGGATTTCAGAGAGCTCGCCATTCTGTCGCGTTTGCCGGTTGAATCTTCTACTCGGCGAGTCGGCGGTAGCGGCCGCGGTAGTAGACGAGCGGTTCGCCTTCGAGCTCGACGTTACCAGCCACAATCTCGCCGATGAAGATATCGTGATCCCCGCCAGCCACGATTTCAACCACGCGGCAATCGACGAACGAGAGACATCCGTCCAATACCGGGGCACCAGTCACGGCTTCGTGCCAGGCGAGATCCGAGAAGTCCTTCGGCCCAGACGTCGAAAAGCGGCGTGAAAGATCCTCTTGCTGGATGGTGAGGATATTCATGGCAAAACAGCGTCCCGCCAGCAAGATCGCATGACTGTGCGCCTTGCGGTCGACCGAGACGAGCACCAGCGGCGGATTGAGCGAAAGGGACGCCACGGCATTGGCCGTCAGGCCGGAAAGCTCATCGCCGGCCCGCGTGGTGACCACCGTTACTCCCGTGGCAAAGCAACCCATGATGTGCCGCTGCAAAGTCGAATCGAACGCCACGCGGGTCTCCTCTTCGAAAGAATGGAACGGTCGACCGTTATTCAGTGGGCCAGGGGCAGTTTGTAGGCGGCCATCTCGAGATGGTTCCGCACGTAGATCGTGCCATCGACGAGCGTGGGATTGTTCCAGGTGCGTCCCTCGATGGCCGGCAGCGAGCCCAACTCGCGGTACTCCTCGGGGGTTGCTTCGACCAGGACGAGTTGCCCTTGCTCGGAAAGGATCACCAGCAGATCGTCCGCGAGCAGCAGTTGCCCGTGGCCGTGGCGGCCTTTCTTCCAATGGCGTTTGCCCGTGGCGAGATCGAGACTGACGAGGATGCCTTCGTCGAGTCCATAGATGTTGCCGTCGTGTACGACGGGGTTCGCATACGAGGCTTTCATATTGCGGTTGCGCCACAGTTCATCGACCTGCCAGGCGCCGTCGACCTGCGAGACATGGAGCAGGGCACTCCCCTTGCCCGACGAGATGAGCAGGCGATCCCCTTCGATCAGCACCGGCTGCGCCGCGTTGATGTCGTAATCGCTGATCCACTCCTGGCGCCACAAACGCTCGCCCGTAGCGGGTTCGAGTCCGGCCACGCCCTGCGCATCGAAGATCAACACCTGGCGCACGCCGGCCAGTTCGACCAGCATGGGCGAGGCATAGCTGGCCATCGCCGTCTCGCTGGCCCAGGCCAGCCGTCCGCTGTCTCGCTCGAAGGCCAGCACGGCGCGGCTGCTGGGATTTCCCTGCTGCGCGCCGGGATTCACCACCACGAGTTGGTCGTACACCAAGGGGGAGCCGCTCATGCCCCAGACCAGGTTCTTGGCCGCGTTCTCCTGGAAGATGTTGCGCTCCCAGATCAACTTGCCGGTCGACGCGTCGAGACACGCCAGGACGCCCGTCGCACCGAGCGAATAGAGCCTGCCATCGGCGTAGGTCGGCGTGGCACGTGGCCCTTCACCACCCATGGCCTCGGAAAAGAAGGCAGGATACTGATAGACCCAGCGTTCCTCGCCGGTCTGCTTGTCGTAGGCCACGATGGCCTCCTGCTCCTTGCGCTGCTCGATGGTGAAGGCATACGGCCCGACGATGTCGAACGCCGCGTAGCCCCCCCCGACCGGCTGCCGCCAGAGCTTCTCGGGCGACTGCTGGTTCCAGTCTCGCGCGAGCGCCGGCCCCGTCACCACTCCGTCGCGCTCGCGCCCGCGATACTCGAGCACGTCGTGCGGGCCGACTTCAATCGGTGTACCAGCCTCGAGTTCGGCACTTGCGGTCGCTGTCGCCGCGGGGCGATGGCTCGCGCGGTGCGCTTCGAGCTTCGAGTAGCGATCCAACTGCCAGCGATATTCGAACGAGGGGAGCATGTCGCCCGTGAAATCGACGCGCCGCACGGTCAATGGAAAGAAGAGCGCCAGGCAGCAAAGCGTCACGAGATAGGCCGTCCGCCAGCGCCATGGCAGCCCGCTGCTGAAGATGAACCACACGCTGACCGTGACAAAGCCCAGCACGGCGGCCAGGGCCGAAAAGCTGAAACGCATGCCACGGTCGAAAAACTCGACCGGCAACACCCAGATCAGCACGACCGCGACGGTCGCCAGCAGCAGGGCTAGGGCGGGCACCCAGGGGCGTCGGATGCGCCAGGTTGGTGCCGCCACGGATGGAGTTGCGGTTGCCATAGCAGTCTCACTGTGCCTTGGTGCAGCCCGGCCAAATTGGCCCCCATTTCGCCGTGCGGTTCATCATAAGGATTCTGTCGCGAGAGGGCCATCCGCGCGACGTAACCCCTTTGTCCAGTTGGATTGAAAAACCGCAAGTTTTAGCTGCCGAACAACTTGCAAAATTCAAGCGTAGAATGTGTGGACTATACTGAATATGCTTGGAAAGAAGACTCCCCTCCAAGCACCTCATCTCTCCTCACTTCTTGGGAAGGACTGAAATGAAACGCCTTGCGTTGCCGGTCTTGGCTGCGCTGGCGTTCGGTGGCGCGATGCTCGGCGCGAAGGTTGGACAATTGCCCCATCCCTCGGGCACACAAGTAACGCAGCCCCCGACGCCGGTGGTCAAAGAACCTGATGCCATGGAATTAAGAACGGGCGACACGTTTTGGGGCATGAGCCTCGATGGCGTCGTTCCCTGCTCGAGCATGCTCGTCAAAGGGGGCGGTCACCTCGTGAGCATTTCGCGCAACTCGCAGAGCGATCGGAAGCTCTACTTTCACGTGCGCGGCACGAAGCTGATCGAACTCGACAAGCAGAAGTTCAAACTGACCGTGACTGGTGAAGACTCGGTCCACGTCGACCGCACGCTGGTCGAGGAACTGGCGGCCAACGTCGACGCCAGCACCAACTAATTGGCAAGAAGAAGCTCGTAGCGGCAAGACCGAATCAGACCACCCCCAGCTCGCGGCGCAGGCGATCGCTTTCGTCGCGAAGCTGGGCGACGGTCGACTTCAACTCGGCCACCTCGCTGCGCAGCGTGCCAATTTCTCGCTCGAACTCCTCCCGCAATTCGGCCAGCTTCTCCTCGAAGACTGGTCCACTCGACGCTTCGGACGCGACGGAACGCGGTGGTCCCGTGGCGGCGGCATGCGGCGCGGGGGGGGCAGTTGCCGGACCATGCCATTGCGGCGCGCTGGCCCACGTTGTCTCTTCCTCATCGTCGCCACCACCGCCAGGCGGAACGTAGCCGGCGAATTTCGCCTGGATGCGTTCCCACTCGCGCGGCGGATAGAGCGCGTGGGTCACCACGTGGCCACGTCCCTCGGGCGTAAGGGGAACCACCAGCCCCTTGGTCTTGAGCGAGGCTAGCACCGGTCGCAACGCCGCGAGATCGGCGATCGGCTCCATGCGCGCCGCTCGGCCACGCAACTCGCCTTCGGTCTGCGGACCCCGCAACAGCAACTCGGTCATTACAGCCAGTTCGACCTTGTCGACGCCGAACCATTCGTACAGGCAATGCCGATACTTCGATACCCGGCCTCCCCCCTGCACGACGACGGCGGCCCCTAGCTCGCGCAGCTTGTCGACGGCCGCCTCGACCGCTTCCTGCTCTAATTCGAGCACCGGATCGCGGTTATTCTTCTGGTTACAGCCCACCTTGAGCGCGTTGAGCGACAACGGATACTGCTCGGGCGTGGTCTTGGCCTTTTCGACCAGCACGCCCGCCACACGTCGTTCAATCGACGAGATGGGCTGCCAGCGCGGCTTGGCCTGGGGTTCGGGCGCACCGGGATCGGTCATCGTGACGATTCCTTTCCGATTCGAAGAGGCATGCGACGAGACGCACCGTTGAGCCGGGCATGGCCACGCCGGATCCGACGTGGCCATTGAAAACCCAAGTCTGTCTGCAGATCGAACTAGACAGCCTGCGTCTGGCCGGGAACGGCTACCGACGGGACGGGGGGCGTGGCCTCGAACGAGAATTCCTTCGGCGCGAGACTCAACTCCGAGTTGAGTGCCTGCTCCCAGGTAATCATCTTGCCCGAGTAGGTGGCCATGCGTCCCATGATCGAGGTGAGCGTGCTGTAGGCGCCCAACTCGGCCTCGCTGTAGGCCTTGCCCTGGCGAATGGCGGCGAAGAGATCGTCGTGCTCGGTCTGGTAGGGATTGTTGTTCGGCCCGCGATAACGCCAGGCCTTTTCGCCGTGCGGCTCGATCTTGCCGCCGCTGATGTCGGCCGTCCCCTTCGTGCAGTGGACGTGCTCGGTCACGCTGCTCCAGCAGCCGGGAATGTGGCGGCAGTAGCTGAACATGCGCGTGCCGTCGGCATATTCGTACTCGACGGCATGGTGATCGAAGATCTCGCCGTTGTTCGGTCCCTTGCGGACCTCGCGTCCCCCCATGCCCTGGCAACGGGTCGGATACGCCCCCTTCAACCAGTTGATCACGTCGAGATTGTGAATGTGCTGCTCGACGATGTGGTCGCCGCAGAGCCAGTTGAAGTAGTACCAGTTGCGCATCTGGTATTCCATTTCGGTCTGCTGCGGCTGGCGGTCGCGCACCCAGACGCCGGCGCCATTCCAATAGACGCGGGCCGCGACCATGTCGCCAATCTCGCCATCCTGCAAGCGCTTGATCGTTTCGAGGTACTCGTTCTGGTGGTGGCGCTGCAGACCGACGCCGATCGCCAGATTCTTTTCCTTGGCCTTCTGCGCCGTGGCCAACACGCTGCGCACGCCCGGGGCATCGACCGCCACCGGTTTTTCACAGAAGACGTGCTTGCCCGCCTCGATGGCGGCGGCCAGATGCTGCGGGCGGAAGCCGGGAGGCGTGGCGAGAATCACCACATCGACGCCCGAGTCGATCACGTTCTGGAAGGCATCGAAGCCGACGAAACGGCGATCCTCGGGCACGTCGAGCTTGCCCTTGAGGGGCTCTTCTTTTTCGAGGGTTGCAAGACTGTGCGCCAGGTTATCGGCGAAGGCATCCCCCATTGCCACTAGCCGCACATTGCCTTCGGTCTGCAAGGCCTGGCTGGCGGCTCCCGTGCCGCGACCGCCGCAGCCGACGAGCCCCACGCGGATCGCGTCGTCGCCTCCGGCATGGGCACTGCGCGAAACCGACAGCGTGCCGGCCACCGCTCCGCCGATGACGATTGCGGACGACGACCGCAAGAACTCGCGCCGCGAGGGAATCACAAGACGCGACGGATTGGCCGGCTGAGTCATGTTCGAAGCTCCTGGATTATCGATGGTTTGGCAGTGGGCAGTGGTTAGTGGGCAGAACTGCTGACCACTAACCACTAGCCACTCACTCCTTCTCCGTTCCGGCGGCCATATAGGCGGCCTTTTGTTCTTCCGACGGCTCGACCAGTGGCCGTACGACGCGGAAGCCCACGAACTGAGCATCGGTAAAGTACCAGATGCTCTGCGGCAACTGTGGGTCCTGCACCTTCCACGTCTTGTCCGATGCACGACGGGCGGCGCTGCGCAACATCTCGGGATCGTCGTACCACGATCCGCCCCGCGCCACGTGCGGATACGGCCGAGTCGGCGCGAGGAAGGGCGCGACGCTCGCTCCGTCCTGGGCACTCTTGGCGTAAAACTGCGGATCGTACTGGTCGAGACACCACTCGGCCACGTTGCCGTGCATGTCGTACAGTCCCCACGGATTCGGCTTCTTACCTCCGACTTCGTGGTACGTATCGTCCGAATTCTCGAACGACCACGCATACTCGTCAAGCGCCGCGGCATCTTCGCCGAAAGAATAGGGGGTCGTCGTGCCGGCACGGCAGGCGTACTCCCATTCCGCCTCGGTCGGCAGGCGATAGTAATGCCCCGTCTTGGCACTCAGCCATTGGCAGTAGGTCTTGGCGGCCAGTTGCGTCATGCAGATCGCCGGGAACTTCTCCTTGCCCATGCCGAAGCTCATGTCCGTGTAGGGCTTGGTAGGTCGCGTGACGGCGTCGGCCACCTTGTCGAGTTCGGTCGGCTCAAGCTTCTGGATCTCTCGGCGCTGAATGTCGAGATTGAACATCCAGATCTCGTATTCGTCCCAGGTGACCTCGCACTTGCCCATCCAGAACGGAGCCACTTCGACCTCGTGCTGGGGCCCTTCGTCGTCGCCTCGCCCCGCTTCGTCGGGGGGGCTCCCCATCACGAAGCGCCCCCCCGGGATCGGCACCAGGTCGAACTTGACCGGCGTGCCGGCGATTTCCTGCGTGTAGGGCTTCATTTCCTCGGGCGTCTTGGCCTCGGCCGAGTTATCGGCCGCCGAGGCAACGCGGGAGTTCAACGTCACCGCCAGCACCGCCCCCACGATGAAGACGATGATCGCCAGGATCACGCGACGCCAGTTCACCGACGATTGCGGCGCGACAGCGGGCGAGCGTACGCTGGAGAGTATGGGAGCGGGTGCAGCCAGGGGAGCGGGGGATTCAAGCGAGGTCTCAGACGTTTCGAGCGTCATAGGTGTCACAGGCGGTGGGTTTCGGGGGAGAGCAAACGATGGTAGGGCTGGTACGACACGTGGTGCTCCGACTCCTGCTCGTGGGGCTGGCCAGCCTGGCGGCGGTCTGCGGCTCCGCGCCGGTCGGCGCGGCGGATCTGACGCGGTTCGATTTCACGCAGATCCAAATGGGCGTGTCGTTTACGGTTTCATTGTACGCAACCGATCTAGTCGTCGCAAACCGCGCGGCCGACGCGGCATTTGCCCGCATCAAGCAACTCAACGACCTCTTTACCGACTACGATCCGAAGAGCGAACTGATGCGGTTCTGCCGCGAGGCCGAGCCGGGCAGAATGTATCCGATCAGCCCCGAGTTGTGGGACGTGTTCCAGGCCTCGCAACGGTTTGCCGAGCAGAGCGACGGAGCGTTCGACATCACCGTGGGTCCCTACGTCCGGCTCTGGCGCCGCGCCCGCAAGCTGCACGAGCTCCCCTCGGCCGGGCGTCTCGCCGAGGCACGTCCGCGGGTCGGTTTCCGACTCCTCTCGGTCGATCCGACACGGCCCCAGGCCTCGCTCGCCGTACCGGGCATGCGGCTCGACCTGGGGGGAATCGCCAAAGGGTACGCGGCCGACGAGGCCATTCGCGTCCTCAAGGAGCAGGGCATCGATCGAGCGCTCGTCGCGGCCAGCGGTGACATCCGTGTGAGCGATCCTCCCCCAGGGCGCGCCGGCTGGCGCGTCGGTGTGGCGTCGCTCGACGCCGAGAAGGGGGAGCCGAGCCGTTATCTCACCTTGCAGCACGCCGCCGTCTCTACGTCGGGCGATGCCTTTCAGTTCGTCGAGATCGAGGGACGCCGCTACTCGCACATCGTCGATCCGAGAACCGGCATCGGCCTCACCGATCGCATGAGCGTGACGGTCATCGCCCCCAACGGTATGACCTCGGACGCCCTGGCCACGGCCGCCTGCGTGCTGGGCCTGGAGCGGGGATTCAAGCTCATCGAATCGATCGAGGGGGTCGAGGCGTTCGCCGTACGCATGATCGACGGTCAGCTCCAGACGCGCGAAACGCCAGGATTCGCGAGTCTGGAGGACTCCACCAAGGAATAACGGCTATTCGGCCAGCGACTCGCCACGGCGCATGCCGGCGACTCGCGCGCCAGGCGGCGCGTCGTCCGACTCGAAATAGCCCAGTTGCCGCATGCGCTCGACGAGCCGTGTCGCAATGGGCAGGGCGTTCTGCTGCGCGTCGCCGGCATGCTCGAGCACGACGACAAACGCCACGCATGGAGCATCCGCCGGCGCGAACCCCGCAAACCAGGCATGACTCGCCCGGGCGCCGGCGGTTTCAGCCGTGCCCGCCTTGCCGGCGAAGTCGAGACGCGGCGCGGGAAACTCTTTTGTCGCTTCCGTCTCTACTGCCGATTCGTGGCGATCGGCGAGGTGGAGCGCCCCGCGCAGCTCGCGAAACGCGCGACGGTCGATCGTTTCCACATAGCGTTCTTCGCCACGCGACGGCTGATAGGCCGACAGCAAGTCGGGCGAGACATACCCTCCGGCCGGCTTGCTCAACCGCTCGACGAGGTACGGGGTGACGAGCCGTCCGTCGTTGGCGATGGCCGCCATGGCCCGAGCCATCTGCAGCGGCGTCACCGCCAGCGAGCCCTGCCCCACCGCCAGGGTTTGCGTATCGCCGTGGCGCCAGGCGTGCCCTTCGATATCGCGGATATTGGCCGGCGTGGGCAGGAATCCGCGCGACTCGCCCGGCAGATCGAGCCCCGTTGGACGTCCGAACCGCAGACGTAGCGCCACGTCGATCAGCTTGGGCGGACCCAAGGCGAGGGCATGATGATAGAAGTAGACATTGCAGTCGGCGGCCAGCGCTTCGTGCAGCGTGAGCTCGCCATGCCCTTCGCCGGTGCGAACGAACTGAGCACAACGCTGCCGCTCGGGAGTTTTGTAATAGCCCTGGCAGTCGAACGATTCCTGGGCATCGAAATGCCGATCGTTCAACAGCGCCAACGCCGTGATCGGCTCGAACGTCGAGCCAGGGGCCAACGCCATCCGCGTGGCGCGGTCGAACAGGGGATGCTCGGCATCGACGAGCACGCGCTGAAGCTCCGCGGGATCGCCACCCAAGAACAAACTCGGGTCGAAGCGCGGCGCCGAAGCCGCCACCAACACGGCCCCGGTGTCGACGTCGAGTGCAACGATCGCTCCTCCGCCGAGTCCTTGCCGCGACGTCGTCGGGTCGCTCAGCTCGCGCGGACGCCGCGCCAGCATGCCGTCGAGCAAGCGTTCGGCGCTTTCCTGCAAGGCCGCGTCGACGGTCAGCACTAGGTCGTGACCGGCCGCCGCCTGGCGCGCGTGCTCGACCGAAAGGACGCGTCCGAGCGGATCAGTGTACTCGACCGTTTCTCCGCGCGTGCCCCGAAGCACGGGTTCATATCCCGCCTCCAGCCCCATGCGACCGACCCGATCGCGCGCGTCGTAGGCGTGCGTTACCGGAGAACTCGCGGCTGCTGCGATTTCTTCCGGCGCGACAACGCCCAAGTGCCCCAGCAGATTGGCCGCCAGCGTACCGACGGGATAATCGCGCGTCATCCGCTCTTCGATGCGGACCCCTGGATAGCGCTCGGGATGCCGTTCGATCTCGTCGACCATGTCGCCGGTAAGATCATCGGAGACGACGTGAAAGGCAAGTTCCTCGGCCACGACGATAGGCACCGACTCGCGTGCGGTTTCGTCTGGGGTCAATACCCGGCGAGCGATCTGCGCCAGCCGCGCGTACCAGGGGGCCTCGTCGCCAGAATACTCCTCGGCCTGTCGACGAGTCTGGGCCGTCTCGTGGGCGTCACGCTCCGTGCGGCGTTCATTCACGCGCCGCGAGATGCGTTCGACTTGCGTTTGAATCGCCGCACGACGGCGTTCCCACTCCGCGGGACTCACGCCACAAAGATCGGCCAACCGGCGGTGCTGATCGATGAGCTCGACTCGCAGCTTGGCCTCCGCCTCGGCCAGACGCGCCGCGTCCCGGCGTTCGCGACGGGGCAGGGCCGCGCGGGCGGTGCGGCGCAGCCAGTCGGCATGGGGCGGATCCTGCAGCCGCCGGTACTCGATCGCCAGCACCTGCGACGGTCGATCGGCGGCCAGCACGGTACCATCGCGCGTGACGATGCGCCCCCGCATGCCGGGCGGATAGGAGCGGCGCTCGATGGGCCGCGTGGCCGCGGCGCGAAAAGCTGGCCCTTCGTTCACCTCGAGCGTGACGAGCCGCGCAAAGACCATCGCACAGCCGAGAAGAAAGGCCAGCCAGGCCCAGCGCAGCCGCCGGCGGGGATCGACCGCCGGCGCGCCTGCCTCGTCGGCGGGCCGCACGTCATCCCAGTTCCAAGGTGGCGCCGCCGGCATGCGAATCCCTTACGCCTCGCGCGCTAGACTTCGTCGTCGCTCGATTCGAGCGAAGGACGCCAACGCGGCAAATGTTCGAGACAGATCAACGTCCCCTTGGCCACCGCGGTCAGGGCATCGGCCGAAACGCGCGCCGGCAATCCAACCCGTTCCGTCACGAAGCGGTCGAGCCCGCGCACGAGCGAGCCTCCTCCGGCCAGCACGATGCCGTGATCGACCAGGTCGGCCGCCAGATCGGGCGTGCAACCATCGAGCGTGCCGCGGATCGCTTCGAGGATCTCTTCCAGCGGATCGCCCAGCGCCGCGCGGACTTCTTCACTCGTGATCGTCGCCTTGCGCGGCAAGCCACTGACGGTGTCGAGTCCGCGCACCTCGTCGACCAACTCTTCTTCGAGCGGGTAGGCGCTGCCGATGTCGATCCGCAAACGCTCGGCCGTGGGAATCCCGATCCGCAGGCTGTAGTTGCGACGCAGGTAATCGACGATCGCCTGGTCCATCTTGTCGCCGCCGGTAGGCACCGAGGCGCTCGACACCACATCCCCCAGGCTGAAGACGGCGACTTCCGTCGTACCGCCGCCGATGTCGCAGACCATACTGGCCACGGGCTCGGCAATCGGCAGCGCGACGCCGATGGCGGCCGCCTTGGCTTCGTCGAGCAAGAACACCTGCCGCGCTCCGGCACGCAGCGTGCTGTTGTAGAGGGCCCGTTTCTCGACCGGCGTGATGCAGCCGGGCGCAGCCACCACGACGCGCGGGCGTCCCTGCCAGCGACTGCGCTGCACCTTGCGCAGGAAATAGCGCAACATCGCCTCGCACAACTCGAAGTCGGTGATGACGCCGTGCGACAGGGGGCGTATCACCGAGATGGAGCCGGGCGTGCGTCCCTGCATCTGCTTGGCCAGGTGCCCCACGGCGCACCCCCCCGAGAGAATGCGATTCGTCCCCTCTTCGACCGCCACGATCGAGGGTTCATTCAAGACGAGACCTTCGCCCGCCACGCTGATCAGCGTGTTGGCCGTGCCCAGGTCGATCGCCAGATCGGCGCCGAAGAATCCGAGGATTCGATTGAGCATCCTTGCTCGGGCCCACGGTGAAAGAGGGGTTCGAAACCAGCGTGGCTTAGCCGAGCGTCGTGCTCGGCAATTCGGACGTTAGCGAGCGCGACGCTACGGGCAGCGAATGCCGCAGCATGGCGCCGCGGAACTTGCCTTCCGTCGCTTTGATATCGTAGTTGTAGGCCCGCATCTCCAGGAAGAGACACACGCAGGCCACGAGAATCGCGACGAGCGCAATCGCCAGCATGACCGTGTAGATGTCGGCCTTCGGCTTTTGCACGTAGACGCCGCGCGGGGTATCAGTCGAATCGGCTTGCGACACGGTCTTCTTTCTGAATGACGCCTTTGCGGTACTGGGGAATCACCTTGGCCACGGCACGATCGGGTTCGAGATCGACGATTTCGACCCGGCCAAGGTACTTGCTGTTCGTGGCCTCGTGGCGATAGACCTCGAGGGTGTGTCCGGTACGGAGACCGTCGTCGGATCCGAGCGAGATCTCGAGCAACCCCTTGTCTCCCACGGCCAGCACGATGCCGTCGATCTTGGGCGGAATGTTGTCCACCGGCGTGAACTCATCGAGACCGTGGCGGTCGAGCACTTGCGCCATGCGGGCTTTCTGCTCGAGCAATTCGGTGTTGCGCGCTTCGAGCAGCTTCAAGCGGCCGTCGGCCTGCTGCAGTTGATCGGTCAACTCCACCATGCGGGCGAAGTGCTTGTCCCGGTCCTGGCTGACCTCGACGATGCGAGCCCGCAGCCCCACCACCTCTTCGCGCAGCTTTTCAAGCGTGTTTTGCGTGGCCTCCATCGCCGCCACCGAGCGTCGCGTCTGCTCGACCAGGGCCGCCTGCTCGCGGAGCCGCTCGTCCCGTTCGCGCGTCAGCAGTTCTTTTTCCTGTTCGAGCTTGGCGACTTGATCGCGGCGGCCGGCCTGTTCGGTCTCGATGGCCGTCCTCAGCGCCTCGATCTGTAGCTGCAGATCGTTGTTGGCGGCGCGTGCCTGATCCAATTGCGGCTTCAAGCCCAAAGGCTTGCCCGGCGTGGGCGTGGGGTTCATCACCACGTCACGCCAGTTCTTGTGCGTCGAATAGACGGCCACTGCAAAGGCCATGAACACCAAGGCCATGACCGTAATCAGCACGACAAAAATCTTGCCGACGAAATTCACCGCACCTCTCCTACCAAGGGGCCGATCGAGGCAGCATCTTGCAGGATCTGTTCCGTATCAGACTTGTCGCGCGGCGCGCCGTGGGCGACGCAGGTTCCTACCCGGCCTAAACCACGGGCAGGCAACTCAACCATTGAGCTAGACAAGAGATAGAGCCTCTGACATGACTGGCCAGTATAATTAGCCCCTCTTCTCACTGTCAATGAGAATCCGCGCAGCTCAGGCAAGCTGAAACAATTGACGCTAGCAGGGTTTGAGCCGATTTTGCGGGCCAGTTTCTAGCCCTTTGGCTCGCCCGGCAGCGAGCAGACCGATCGTCGCCAGTCCCACAGCCCGACGGCGCCAAACGCCAGCGTCGCCAGCAGACAGGCCCATGCCGGCAGATCTCCATAGCTTTGATACGGACTATGGCGATCGTCGAGTTCGACATCGGCCACGATGAATCCCGTCGCGCGGCGCGGCCCCTGCTCGACGATGCGTCCCTCGGCGTCGATCCAGGCCGAGAAGCCGGTGTTCGCGGCAATCAGCATGGGTTTCCTTAGTTCCACGCTGCGAAACAACCCATTCGCCAGGTGCAGGTCGAGCTCGCTCGAACCGTAGAACCAGCCGTCGTTGGTCAGATTGACCAACACGTCGGGCTCCTGGTTCTGCTCGGCCAGGGTGAGTACTTGCTGGCGAATCAGGTGGGGCAGCATGTTCTCGAAGCAGATGCTCGGCGCGAGCCGTGCCCCATCCACCTCGAAGGCGGCCGGCCCCGCCCCGGCCGAGAGCCCCACCGAAAGTGGACTCAACCGATAGACGAAGGGAAAAATCTCGCCGAACGGGATGTATTCGCCGAACATCACCGGGTGCATCTTGTCATACTGATGGCGCAACTCGCCCGCACGATCGACTAGCACCGCGGAGTTGTATTGCCAGACGCGCTGGTTGCCATAATCGTGGCGATCCAAGCCGAGCAAAAGTGCCGAGTTCAGCCCCTGAGCCGAGTCGATCAGGTTGTTGAGGCTCAAGCGATGGGCCGCTTCAAGATCGGCTCGCTCCCATTCCTGCCCCGGCGCGGGCGCGGCATCGTCACGATAGGTGATCAGCGGCTCGCGAAACATCGTCTCGGGCCAGATGACGACGTCGATGTCGTCGGCGCTGCGCAGCGCCAGCCGCGAAAGCTCGATATATTCGCGGAAGACGACCTCCTTCATGCCGGGATCGGCCTTGACCTTGATGTCGATTGAGCCCTGAATCAGGGCCACGCGCGGCCCGGGGCGCGTGTGCTCCTCCGACAGTCGCCACTGGCCGTAGCCGAGCGTCGCTGCGAGGAGCAGCACGCCAGGCACGAGCCTGCGCGGGCGAAATCGTTCTCCGCTCCAGGGCAGCGCCGCGGCGAGGGACGCCGCTCCGCACAGGACCACAAAGCCCACGCCGTAGGCCCCCGCGAGATCGGCCACCTGAATCGCGGCCAGCCAACGGTATTGCGTGTGGGCCAGGCTCGCCAGCGTGAATCCCGTCAGCAGATGCCCCCGTGCCAGCTCGAGCCCGGTCCAGACCACTGGGGCGGCGAGCCAGAGCGGTAGGTGCAGGCGATGCAGCGCGACGCGCGAAATACCCACGAACAGCGACGTATAACAGGCGAGATAAGCAGAAAGAAACACGCCGCCGATCGCCGTGCCGAGGTGCGGCAGACGCAGCCATTGAAGCATCGCGATCCAAAAGGCAAAGCCTGCCAGCCACAACAGGCCATAGGGTCGGCGACCCGAGAGCGTCGGTTGGCGAATCAACAGCAACCAACCAAGCGGAGCGATCCATGCCAGCGGCCACAGATCAACCGGTGGGAACGACAGCCAGAGAAGCACGGCCGACGCGAATGCCAACACCCAGGTTCGCTGGTACCGCACCAACCGCAGCATCGCTGCAGCGAGCTCTTCGTCGTTGGGCGAACTCGTCTTGGCCAAATGGCTGCGACGCCCCCGGACAGAAATCGTCGGCGTCTGACGCATAGGAGCGTTGGTTCGGGATATGGGGGGAATGGGAAAGACGACGCCAGATCTCTCACAGCCTAAGCGGAAGCCGTCCACCCGGCCAGCCGAGTTTCAGATCCCCGTTCGCCGTTCCGCCAAAGAACCTGCTCGCCTTGCCTCGCGGGACGGGTTCGCGGTACGTTTCGTTCCGTCTTGCAGACATCGAACCTACAACGGAAAACGAAAATGAACCGTCGAACGGTCGTGCCGACGAAATGGGCTCGGCTGCTAACGGCGATGATGATCGCCGTCGTTTTCGGAATGCGCACCTCGCCTGTTGCGGCGGAAGCTCCGAATGCGACCTTGCCGCGAGACGAACAGGTGGCAGCCATTCTCGGCGCGTGGGAGTCTGCCAATCATCACTACCTCACCCTGCTCGATCGCGCCGAGTCCGATTACGAGCAGCTACAGGCAGCTAACCTTGCACCCGATTTACTTGACTACTCGCGACGACTGTTGTGCCTGGCGGAAGCGCAGCCCGACGACGTTGCTGCGCGCGACGCCTTGCTGTGGATTGTGCAGCGTGGAGGTAGTTGGACGGCGTACGGAATCCTGGCCGACATGCATCTGCGCGCGGTGACACTGCTGGTCGAATACCATGCCAACGACTCGGCCGTTCCGCGAGCCTGCATGCACCTCGACAACCTGGCCACGCGCAGCCGCGATGTCCTTCTCGAAGGTCTGGTCGAGCACGCGCAGGAGCGCGAAGCCCAGGGACTCGCGCGTTTGGCCCTGGCCCGTTATCTGATCAACAAAGCCCGCATGACCGAGGAGTTCTCCTCCAAAGTCGAGGCGATCAGTGACGATGCCCGCATCGAGGCCTTCCGCGCGATTTTCCGCGAGTGCGACGTCGAGGTTACCCGCCGGCGCTCGCGCGAATTGCTCATTTCACTGGTAGCACAGTTCGGCGAGATCGCCTACGTACCTGCGGACGAATCCACGAGTACCTCTCCGTGGCGTCGCAAGTCACTCGATCAAATCGCCGAGTCGTTGCTCGACGAGTTGCAAACGCTGGCACTCGGTCAGCCGCTGCCGTCGATCGAGGGCGTGGATCTGGATGGCCATCCACTCAAATTGGCCGACTACCGCGGCAAGGTAGTGGTGGTCATCTTTTGGGCCTCGTGGTGTGGACCCTGCTGCGAGGAACTGCCGCATTTGCGCCAGTTGGCCGAACAGTACCGCGACCAGTCCTTTGCCATTCTTGGTGTTAACTGCGATGCCAACTTGGAAGATGCACGTCAGGTCATCGCCAAGGAGAAAGTTTCATGGCCTAACTGGAACGACCCAATCAGCGAACAAGGCCTGGGACCGATCGTCGAGCGATTGCACGTGCGCGGCCTCCCTGCCACGTTCGTCCTGGATAAACAGGGGAATATCCGCGCCAAGAACGCGCGCGGTGAGTCGCTTGCCAGGCGCGTCGATACGTTGGTCAAGGAGTAGGCCCAACTCTCCACGCGGTGGTCAAATTCGTCAAAGGAGGATGGTGGCGAGTCGCGCGCCCGGCTCGAACGTGCGGTCCCCCCCGGGAAAGAGCACCAGCGAGTTCGCCGCGCTCAGGGCGCGCAGGTCGGCCGAGCCGCGCCAGGCGACGGGCTCGACCGTCCAACCTGCCTCCGACTCCTCCAGGACCGCTGGATGATACGTATCGCGCGGGCCACGAATCGTATGGGAACGCGTCAGGCGCGCCCATCGCGGCCGCGGCAACACGTCGCGCTCGCCGGCCAGTTGCCGCAGGGCGGATCGCACGAACAGTTCGAAGCAGACCAGCGAGCTGACCGGGTTTCCCGGCAGACCGAAGACAAGTCGCCGCCGATCTTCTCGATTCAAGACGCCAAACCAGATTGGCTTTCCCGGTTTGACGTTTACCTTGTGGAACACCTGTTCCACGCCATTCGCGGCGAGTACGCCAGGCACCAAGTCGAGCACGCCGGCCGACACACCCCCCGACAGCACGAGCACGTCCGCTTCGAGGCCGCGACGAACATGCGCGTCGAGCGACTCGGTGGTGTCGGCCGCGATGCCAAGGTCGTGCGCCGTCCCTCCTGCCCTTCGCACCAAACCGCACAGCATCGGCCCATTGGAATTGCGTATCTGACCGGGGCCAGGTTTCTGCTCGCAGGAAACGATCTCATCGCCGGTGGCCAGCACGGCCACCCGAGCACGAAGCTGAGCCAACACGTGACGTTTGCCAACCTCGGCCAGCAATCCTATCTCGGCGGGACGAATGATCGCGCCAGGGGCGAGCACCGGGTCGCCACATTTCATCGCCGCGGCGCGGCGCAGGATGTTTCGGCCCGCCTCCAGCTTGGCGGCATGAATCCGCACGCGCCCCAGGGTACCCGGCGAGACAGCGGGCAAGACTTCCGTCTGCTCGACCATCACGACGGCGTCGCAACCAGCCGGCGTCGGAGCCCCCGTCATGATGCGAGTGGCCTGACCCGGCCCGACTTCGAGCGTCGGCACCGCGCCGGCCATCACTTCTTCGAGGATCTCGAGTTCGGCCTCGCCGGTGGCGAGGTCCACCGATCGAACGGCGTAACCGTCGACGATCGACTTTTCCCACGGCGGCGAATCGATGTCGCTGGCGACCGCTTCGGCCAGCACGAGCCCCAGCGAATCGACGAGCTCCACGCGTTCAGCGGGGAGCGCGGTCGCTTGTTCGAGCACGAGCCGCTGGGCATCTTCGACCGAAATCATCGCTAGCGCCCGCCGCGGACGGCCAGAAAACGTCGCAGCAGATCGGTGCCGCGATCGGTCAGAAAGCTTTCCGGATGAAACTGCAATCCATAGAGGGGATAGTTCCGGTGACGAATGGCCATGATCTCCCGCGTTCCCTGGCCGTCGTCGCTCCAGGCGCAGACGTCGAAGTCGTCGCTCAAGGTGCCCGGCCGAATTACCAGGCTGTGATAGCGGGTAGCGATCATGGGATTCTCGAGCCCCTCGAAGAGTCCCGAATTGTTGTGGAAGATCTGATCGGTCTTGCCATGCATAAGCCGCTCGGCCCGCACGATATCGCCCCCGAAGGCATGCCCGATCGATTGGTGCCCCAGACAGACACCGAGCAAGGGAACCGTCGGCGCGAAGCGTTCGATGACCTCGCAACTGATGCCCGCCTCGCGCGGCGTGCAAGGCCCCGGCGAGACGATCAAGTGCGAAGGGTTCTTCGCGGCAATCTCATCGGTCGTGATCTGGTCGTTGCGATGGACCTGAACGTCGAGCGTCGAGTCGATCTCCCCCAACCGCTGGACGAGGTTGTAGGTGAACGAGTCGTAATTATCGATCACAAGGATCATGGCGGGTCCAGATTTTCTCCGTTCTTCTGGCGACACGCGCACCAAGAAAGGGTTCGCTCCTCGGCGGCGGGCCTGCTCCGGCTAATGTAACGCAGCGGGCGGAATTCTGCCATGTCGCGGGTCATGATTCCCCCTGCACCGGTGAGATAAGGCACGTGCCAGCGGATATCCCCCTGTTCGCTCCTCGCCGTCGCATCCCCTCTTGGATGCTTCCCTAGTAGGGGGATGCGAGACGCTCACGTTGGTCTCGCGCAAATCACAGGTTAGCGCATGCGATTCATGGCAATTGATCGTCCGTCAGGCGCAATAGGGGAATCACCCCTGTTTTGACGCGTCGGTTGAAGAATCGTGGTGCATGACGGCGCAAATTCCTCAGCCGGGCGGTCGAGAAGTGCTACGTTTCCCTAGTTCGCGGGCGACGCACTTCTTAGCAACGAGCCCTGCGGATTTCTCGAGGCTCGTTTTTCGGTAAGGAGACTTCCTGCACCTTGCTCGCTCCCTTGCGACATCTTGCGACCGCGTTGCCGTCCGTTTTCCTCGAACCATGTCCTCGGTACCAGGGGTAGTTGCCATGAATGGTTCCCTTTATCGCGTCCTCGTCGTCGATGACGAGCCGCCCATTCGATCGCTGATCATGCGGGCACTCGAGAACCTGCATATCGCCTGCACACCGGCATGCGATGGCGACGAAGCCGATCAACTGCTGCAGATGGCGCACTTCGATGCCGTGGTCACGGACCTGCGCATGCCGAATCGCCACGGACACGCCCTGGCCACCGACCTGCTGTCGCGTCCCCAGCGTCCACTCGTGGTGGTGGTGACCGGCATCCTGGAACCGCGATTGGCCAAAGATCTGCTGCAGCGCGGCGTGGACGATATCCAATTCAAACCGATCAACTATTCGCTACTCGCTACGAAGCTGCGCGCCCTGATGGATCGCCGCTCCAGCGACGGACCGCTACCGAAATTGTCGGATCGCACCAGACCGGCGAACTCGACCAATGCTCGCGAGCAAGGTACTGGCCACGACGCCTCCTCGACCATGATCGATCGCGAGGATTTCCAGAGCCGACTCGCCCATGTCGCCACAATCCTGCCCGTCTCGAAAGTGGCCATCGAGGTCGTCAACCTGACCAACAAGGACGAGATCGATGCCGACAAGCTCACGGCCTGCCTCGTGCGCGATGCGTCTTTGGCGGTCGAGATATTGAAGATGGCGAATAGCGCCTTCTACCGTCGACCGCACTCCCCCCCGATCGAAGATCTGCGCGACGCCGTCGTGCGCATCGGCTTCAAACGCGTGGGGGAGTTGGCGCTGGCCAGTTCCACGCTCTCGACCCTCACGTCGAGCGTGCTCCCTTGGGTCGATGTCAGCCTCTTCTGGCGGCGAAGCATGGCGGCCGGTCTCGTCATCGAGCGCATCAGTTCGCAGACCACCCTCGGCGGCGAAGATGAAGGCTTGTTTCTCTCGGCCCTCGTGCGGCCACTCGGGCGCATCGTGCTGGGAACGATTTACCCACGCGAATACGAGACGATGATTCTGCACTGCCAGACAACGCGGCAGGCCCTCGCGCTGCAGGAACGCGCCGTCTTTCCCGAGTCCGACTGCCAGGCGATGGCCGATCTGCTCGCCACCTGGTCGATCCCAGAGGACGTTTTTCTTCCTTTGCGATACGCCGACTTGCGTTTCGATGAGCTGAATTCGATCGCCGAGCCGCTGCGCAGCAAAGTCGAAATGCTGAAATTCGCCGCCGTCTTGGGTGAGTTGGCCGTGGGACGCTGGGAAGGTTGGGATCTGATCGATCTGCCCACCATCGATGCCTTTCGGTATCTCGGCCACGATGCGCTCGCGCAGGTGATCGACGAGGTTCGCCGCGATCTGCAGGAACTCGAATCGCTCTGCAAGCTGCCACATTTCAAGCCGCGGACGAACGAAGACGCGGTAGGTGTTCCGGGGCGCGCCTTCGCTTACTGCAATCTCGGCCTGGCCACCAATGACGTCGTACCGCACTACCTCGATTCGCTCGGCTGGCACTACGTGCCGATCGAACGTGTCCAGTTGGCCGAAGAGCAACGCCCGGTGCTCGTCAACTGCTGCCGAGGCATCAGCGAGCGGTCCGAAGAAGCACTCGCGCGATTGGCCGGCAGCGTGCCGCGCGTGCTGATCGCCGACGAACACACGAACCAATCCCTCCTCGCCGGGGCCGAAGCACTTTTCATGCCGGCAAGTTATGCCGCGCTGCGACACTGCGGCAAGCTGCTCTATGATCGGTCAGGCGATCCGTCGGTACGACGACTCGCCGCGGCGGTCGCCACGTCGTTTTACTAACCGCCGCTGCCCGCGCAACTCGACCGCCGTGAGGGAAAACAACCTGGCGGACGGAACGGCCTGGCGCAGACTCTGACTTGCGCATCTCCCACACGTTCGTAAGCATACGATGTCCGACGAGGAACTCGAGTCTTTCATGACCGCCAGGACCACCGCCGCCAACACGATCGCCGCCGACATCTCGCCCCTCAAACAGGCAGAGACCTCGCTACGAGCAAGCGAAGAGCGATATCGCCAACTCTTCGAGAACGATATGACCGGCGTGTTCATCGCCGACGACGAAGGTAAGTTAATTGCCACGAATCCGGCCTTTCGCCGTATGTTTGGCTTCTCGAACGACGAGTCCCTGTACGGTGCGTCCCTGTGCGACCTGCTGGAGGACGAGGGGGATCGCTGGACACTCGCCGAGGCGCTACGGCGCGGCGAAAGTATTTCACTCCGCCAACTGCGTTGCCGGCGCGCCGATGGCGCCCCTTTGACCGTGCGTGCCAATCTCGTGACAACTTGCGATACCGCCGGACAGCTTGAGCGACTGCTGGGCTACGTCCTCGACGAAACCCAGCTTCATTTGCTCGAAGACCAATATCGTCAATCGCAAAAAATGGAAGCCCTGGGACGGCTCGCCGGCGGCGTCGCGCACGATTTCAACAACATGCTGACCATCATCCTCGGCTACTGCGACGTGCTCGGCGAAGAGTTGTCGCTCGGGCAACCGGGACGCAATTCGGTACTCGAGATCGACAGTGCCGCCCGGCGCGCCGCATCGCTCACCAAGCAACTCCTCGCATTCAGCCGGCAGCAAGTGCTTCGTCCGCAAGTGGTCGATCTCAATGGGGTCGCGCAGGGCATTCACGGCATGCTGCAGCGGGTGATCGGCGAGGATGTCTCGTTGGCGCTCTCGCTCGACAATGCAGCGCTTTCCATCTTGGCCGACCCGGGTCAGCTCGAACAAGTCCTGATGAATCTGGCGATCAATGCCCGCGATGCCATGCCGCAGGGGGGCTTGCTGGAAATCGTCACGCGCCGGCTCGAGATCTGCGAAGGTAGTGCCGACGTCCGCTTTCCCGAGCTTCCGCAGGGGCACTATGCCACGCTATCGGTAACCGACACCGGCTGCGGCATGGACGAGGCCACACGCTCGCGCATGTTCGAGCCATTCTTCACGACGAAGGAGCTGGGGCATGGCACCGGCTTGGGGCTCGCCACCGTATATGGCATCGTGGCCCAGAGTGGCGGCCGCATCCACGTCGCCAGCGAGATGGGGCACGGCACCAGCTTCACGCTCGCCTTTCCCCTTCATGCAGGCAACTCGATCGAGACGTGCGAAGAACCGCAGCGTATCTCCGAACGAGGACACGAAACCATCCTCCTGGTCGAAGACGAAGATGGCGTGCGCGATCTTGTGCAACGACTCCTCATGGCCCACGGCTATCACGTGATCGCGGCCGGCAGCGGGGCCGAGGCGTTGCGCATCGCGAGTGAGCTCGGGCAGAGGCTCGACCTGCTGCTCACCGACATCGTCATGCCTGACATGAACGGCCGAAAGGTAGCCGAGCAGATGATCCCCTATCTGGTCGATCCGAAACGCGTTCTCTACATGACGGGCTACACGAACGACGCGATCTTGCGCAATGGCGTGAGCGAACAAAACAGGCAATTGCTGCAGAAGCCGTTCTCGCCCCAGGTCCTGACCGCCATGATTCGCAACATCTTGGACCCGGGGGGCGCCGGCTTGCCGGACAAAGGGGACGAACGGTAGCTGGAGTACGGTTTTGCAGCCGCCGAGCACCCTCACGCATCTGTAGCGTATGCTGGAGGAATGAGCCGATTCTTCCATGCGCAAGGTGATCTTGTGACGTGCCCGCGCCTGCTGAGCCGAGACCGTTGGGTAGCCGCCCTGACATTGTTCTGCCTGTTGGCCACCGCATCGACCGCCTGGGCCAAGGGGGGCACGCTCGAGTTGACCGTCGTCGACGCCGCGACGGGCCGACCGGTTGCCTGCCGCTTGCACCTGAAGAATGCCTCGGGCAAGGTGCGGCGCATCGCGCGACTCCCCTTCTGGCATGACCACGTCGTGATCCCAGGGCACGTCACGCTCGACCTGCCTCGCGGGCAATACCAGTTCGAGATCGAACGCGGACCGGAGTATGTCCGCGTCAGCGGTCATTTCGCTATCGAAGACAACGCCGACGATGCCAAGACGGTCGAACTCAAGCGTATCGCCGACATGGCCGACGAAGGTTGGTGGTCGGGCGATCTCCACATTCACCGGTCGCTGAAAGAGATCGAACTGCTCATGCAGGCCGAGGACCTGCACGTGGCGCCCGTCATCACCTGGTGGAACGACAAGAACGAGTGGCAAACGAAACGCCCCCCCAAAGATCCGGTGGTTCGTTTCGACGGCAATCGCTTCTATCAGGTCTTGGGGGGCGAAGACGAGCGAGCCGGCGGCGCGCTGCTGTACTTCAATCTGCCGCAGCCCCTCGAGATCTCTGCCGCCGAGCAGGAATACCCCTCGCCGATGAAGTTCCTGCTCGAAGCCCGCCGTCAGGAAAACGCCTGGATCGATATCGAGAAACCCTTCTGGTGGGATGTGCCCGTCTGGCTCGCCAGCGACAAGGTCGATTCGATCGGCCTGTTGAACAATCATCTCTGCCGCTCGGAGATGAAAAAGGACGAAGCCTGGGGGCGGCCGCGAGACAAACGCCGCTATCCCGATCCACTGGGCAACGGCAAGTGGTCGGTCGACATCTACTACCACATCCTGAACTGCGGGCTGCGCATTCCGCCGTCGGCCGGCAGCGCCTCGGGTGTATTGCCCAATCCGGTGGGCTACAACCGCGTCTATGTCTTCGCCGGCAGCGATCTCACCTACGAGGGCTGGTGGGAGGCCTTCCGCAAGGGGCGCGTCGTCGTGACGAATGGACCGCTGCTGCGTCCTGTGGTGGCCGGCAGGCTGCCGGGGCACGTCTTTACGGCCGAAGAGGGGGAAACGCTCGAGCTCGACGTCACCCTGAACCTGGCCACGCGCGACCCGATCGACTATCTCGAGATCGTACAGAACGGCAATGTCGTGCAATCGATCCGGCTCGATGAATTCGCCCAGCGCGAAGGACGTCTTCCCCCGTTGATCGTCAAAGAAAGTGGCTGGTTCTTGATCCGCGCCGTCACGAGCATCTCGGAGACCTACCGCTATGCTTCGACTGGCCCCTACTACGTCGAGATCGGCGATCAGCAGCGGCGCATCAGCCGCGAAAGCGTGCAGTTCTTCCTCGACTGGATCGACGAGCGCATGCAGCGCATCAAGCTGACCGACGAAGCCAAACGTGCGGAAGTGCTCGAATACCACGAGCAGGCACGCGAATTCTGGCAAGAGCTGCTGCGGCAAGCGAACGCCGATTGAGCGCCTGTTCACACCGCGAGAGCACTAGAAGTTGGCCGGCGCCGGCTCACTATCCGCCGTATTGCCATTGCCGCTAGGTGCCGCGAGGCCCACTTCGTGCAGGCGTCCCGAGTTCAACAACTCGATCTGGCAGCGATGCTGCGGCTGGCCGAAATCGAGCGTCGGCCGCTCGTACGTGCCATCGGCACGCAGCAGGCGCGCCTTGACGTTGTCGCGCAAGTACGCCGGGATGATCTCGTGCAGAATGCGCTCGCGCAGCTCGGGGGCGTCGACCGGAAACATCGCCTCGACCCGGCGGTAAAAATTGCGCGGCATCCAGTCGGCACTCGAGAGATAGATCTCGCAATCGTCGTCGGGCCCGAACACCAGGATGCGGCTGTGCTCGAGAAACCGGTCGACGATGCTGCGGACGCGGATCGTCTCGGAAATGCCGGGCAGCCCCGGTCGCAAGCAGCAAATGCCGCGGGCCACGATCTCGATCAGCACGCCCGCCTGGCTGGCGCGGTAGAGCGCCTCGATGACGCGGTGGTCGACCACCGCGTTCAACTTGACGAAGATGCGCGAAGGGCGTCCCTCGCGGGCACGCTGGGCCTGCCCGTCGATCAATTGAATCGTGCGCCGGTGCAGGTCGGTGGGGGCCACGACCAACCGGCGCCACTCGTGCCCCTGCGAATAGCCGGTCAACAGGTTGAACAGCGCCGAAGCGTCGGCCGCCACGTCGTCGTCGGCCGTGAACAGGCCGAGATCCGTGTAGATGGTCGCCGTCGTCGGGTTGTAATTGCCCGTGCCAAGGTGAACGTACCGCCGAAGCGAATCACCCTCCTGGCGCACGACGAGCGAGAGCTTGCAGTGGGTCTTCAGATCCATGAAGCCGAACACCACGTGGACGCCCGAGCGTTCGAGCTGCCGCGCCCAACTCACGTTGTTCGCTTCGTCGAAGCGGGCCTTCAGTTCCACGAGCGCCGTCACGTGCTTGCCGTTCTCGGCGGCCTGAACCAGTGCCTGCACGATCGGCGAGCCGCCGCTCGTGCGGTAGAGCGTCTGCTTGATGGCGAGCACCTTCGGATCGTTCGCCGCGCGGCTGACGAAATCGACCACCGGCTCGAACGACTCGAACGGGTGGTGCAGCAGCACGTCGTGCTCGCCGATCTTGGCGTAAAGGTTCTCGCCGCCGTGATAACCGAGTCCGCGCGGCATCTGCGGCACGAACGGCGCGTTGCGCAGGTGATCGCGCCCCGGCACGAGCGCCAGTTGAATCATGGCGGTCAGATCGAGCGGCCCCGGAATGCGATACACCTCGCAGTAGGGGCTCGACGGCGAAAGATCGGTATCGTGCAGCTCCTCGGCCTCGGTGATCAGGCGGATCAGCTCGGCGTTGCCGCCAGCCGCGACTTCCGCCCGCACCGACTGGGCACGCTCGCGCGCCTTGATACGCTCTTCGATCAGGCGGAGCATGTCGTCCGACTCTTGCTCGAGCAGTTCGATATCGCTGTCGCGCGTCACGCGGAACGTGGTCGAGGCAAGAATGTCGAACCCGCCGAACAACTCGGGCAGCCGCGCCGAGACGGCATCCTCGAGCAGAATGAAGTGCAAGTCGCCACTACTCGACAAAGGAACGAGCCGTGGTAGCACTTGCGGCAATTGCACGACGGCAAAGAGCTGCCGCGGCCCCAGCCCGCTGCGTCGCTCGAGCATCGCGCCGAGATACAAGCCGCGATTGTGATACCGCGGGTTCGGGTGGCTGGGATCGATCGCCATCGGCGTGAGAATCGGGAAGGCCCGTTCCCGGAAGAACCGGTCCAGCTCTTCGTGCTGCGGCGCCTCGAGTTCTTCGTGACGCAACAGGCGCATGCCGGCCCCTTCGAGTTCAGGCAATACCGACTCGTTCCAGCAGCGGTATTGCGCGGCGACCAGCTCCTGCGTTCGCGCGGCGATGCGCTCGAGCTGCGCGAGCGCGCTCATGCCGTCGGCCGTGTAGTCTTGCGGGGCGCCGTCGCCAAAGGCCTGCTCGCGCAGCCCCGAGACGCGCACCATGAAAAACTCGTCGAGATTCGAGCTGAAAATCGCCAGAAATTTCACCCGTTCGAGCAACGGGTTAGTAGGGTCCATCGCCTCTTCGAGCACGCGCGCATTGAACTCCAACCAGCTCAACTCGCGGTTGATAAAGTGCTCGGGAAGAAATTTCTGCACGATCACGGCGGCACCTTGTGCAACGTTCGCAGCCCGCACACACTCGCGGACCAGACCCGATGGGCCACTGTCATCTTACGCGAACGATAGGAGCGGGACAGCCCCGGCGTGCGGCGGCCATGTCCTGGTGCAAACTTATGCACCAGCCTGCTTCACAGAATCCTCACATTGCACCCAGATCCCCCACGAGAATGAACAACAGGGTGATTGCTGCCAGAGCTACTGCAACAACCAAGAAGTCAACCAGGCAACCAGAGAAGTCACTGCCATGATCCCCTTGCTCCGGCTCCACCACTTTCGGCGGCTCGTAGGGGTTCGTTCGCATATGCATATAGGGTATTGTAAAACACCACCTGCAAAGGCAAACCGAATTGGTTGAACATACTACGCAGAAGGGGTGTCTTCCATGTCCAATGTTCGCAACGAACTTGCCGACTTTCACCAATTCGCCCTGGAATTGATTTGCGGAGGTGATAATCCTGCATCACTCGATGAGCTTCTCATGCTGTGGCATGACTCACGTGATTGTCAGTTCATTGATGATACCGTTCGACGGGGTTTGTAGGACGTTGATGAGGGTCGATTTCAGCCGGCCGAACAAACAAATCACGATCTGCGTCGCGAGTTTGGAATCGGAAAACGAATCGACGAGTCTTTGTGACAACAGGACAGCTCCCGTCAGGTATCCCGTACCTGACAATCCCCAAAGACTGACGCCGCACTTGCGCAAGGCCCTCGTGCCTGATACTCTTTTGAGCTGGCGGTGCCGAACGGTGTCAGGTACGGGGTACCTGACCTACTAGTCGATCTATCGCTCAATGTCAGGCACGAAGTAGGTGGCTCTCCGAAAAATGCGA
This sequence comes from Pirellulales bacterium, assembly GCA_019636335.1. Taxonomy (NCBI): domain Bacteria; kingdom Pseudomonadati; phylum Planctomycetota; class Planctomycetia; order Pirellulales; species Pirellulales bacterium. The sequence continues at coordinate 350,197 of JAHBXR010000001.1, read as the reverse complement.
CCCAGAAGACTCTATCCTCAAGCTGACATTCATCGATAGATCGACTACTACGGCGACGCCTTCTAACGAACACCCGTAGTACAGGAGTATCAGGCGATGGCCACCAACGGAGCCCTCAATCGGAAACTGCGCATGGCGCTGGTCGGCGGCGGCCAGGGCGCGTTCATTGGCCGCGTCCACGCCACGGCCGCAGTGCTCGACAACCGCGCCGCCTTGGTCGCCGGCGCCCTCTCGAGCGACCCCGCCAAGGCCAAGGCGTCGGCCCCCGATTACGACATTCCCACCGAGCGGGCCTACGGCTCGGTGCAGGAGTTGATCGAGTCCGAAAAGAAACTCGGTGACGACCGGCGGATCGACTTCCTCTCGGTCGCCACGCCCAATCACACCCACTACGACATCGCCCTGGCCGCCGTCGAGGCGGGCTTCAACGTCATGTGCGATAAACCAATGACGTTCGATCTCGCTCAGGCCGAAAAGCTGGCCGACGCGGTCGACCGCTCGGGCGTCGTCTTTGCCGTCACGCACAACTACACCGGCTATCCCCTGGTCCGCCAAGCCCGCGAAATGATCCTCTCGGGCGAGTTGGGCGAGATCAACGCCTTCCGCTCGAACTATATCCAGGGCTGGCTCCGTACGCGGCTCGAGACCGACGACCAGAAGCAGGCCCGCTGGCGCACCGACCCCTCGAAGAGTGGCGCCGCCGGCTGCTTTGGCGATATCGGCACGCACGCCTACAACCTGGCACGCTACATGACCGGCCTACTGCCCGAATCGGTGAGCTGCCACCTCAAGACGTTCGAATCGGGCCGGCAACTCGACGATTACGGCCACGCCGTGATCCGCTTCGAGAACGGCGCCCTGGGCACGGTCACCGCCTCGCAGATTACCCACGGCCGCGAAAACGACCTCTCCATCGAGATCGACGGCACCAAGGGCTCGCTAACCTGGCGTCAGGAGGAGCCGAACGTGATGGTCTTCCGCCGCAACGGCCAGCCCCACGCCCTCTACACGCGCGACCCGAACGCCCCACACATGAACGAATCGGGCCGTGCCGCCTGCCGCTTGCCGAGCGGCCACCCCGAGGCCTTCTTCGAGGCCTTCGCGAATATCTATCGCTTTGCCTACGACGACATGGCGCTGCGCGCCACGGGCAAGTCCTTCGAGCGCGTGAACACGATCTACCCGAACGTCAGCGACGGCGTCGAAGGGATGTACTTCATCCAGCAATGCGTGACGAGCAGCCATGAAAAGGGGGCCTGGGTGCCGCTGCATCACAAACGGGCCCGCCGCTAGGATCGAATGAGTCGATCCACCCCGATGAACGCTGCCCACTTTACTTTTTCGGTTCACCACCGCGATGCAGGCAGCGCCGCGCGCCGCTCGACGCTACAGACGTCCCACGGCCCGGTCGAGATGCCCGCCTTCATGCCCGTGGGCACGCAAGGCACGGTCAAAGGCATCACCGTCGATCAATTGAGCGCCACCGGCGCGCACATGATCCTGGGCAATACCTACCATCTCACGCTCCGCCCGGGCGAGGAGATCGTCGCCGAGCTCGGCGGACTGCACGCCTTCATGGGCTGGCCGGGGCCGATCCTGACCGACAGTGGCGGTTTTCAGATCTTCAGCCTCGCGCAGCGGGCGCGCATCAGCGAACAGAGCGCCGTCTTTCGCTCGCACATCGACGGCAGCGTCGTCGAGCTCTCCCCCGAACGTGCGGTGAAGATCCAAGAAACTCTGGGCAGCGACATCGCGATGGTGCTCGACCATGTGGTCGCGCTCCCGAACACGCGCGACAAAATCTCCGAGGCCATGCAACGCAGCGTCCGCTGGGCCGAACGCTGTCGCAAGGCGGCCTCCCGTCCCGAACAGGCGCAGTTTGCCATCGTCCAGGGGGGGCTCGACATCGAGCTTCGTTTGCAATGCACCGAGAAGCTGTTGGCCATCGGGTTCGATGGCTACGCCGTCGGCGGATTGAGCGTCGGCGAGACGCCCGACGAGATGTACCACATCCTCTCCCACACCGTGGCGGCGCTGCCCGCGGATAAGCCACGCTACCTCATGGGAGTGGGGCGGCCCGAGGATCTGCTCGAGGCGGTCGGGCACGGCATCGACATGTTCGACTGTGTCATGCCCACGCGCAACGGCCGCAACGCGCTGGCTTTCACCGATCAGGGGGTGCGTCGGTTGCGCAACTTGAAGTACCAGCGCGACGATCGCCCCTTGGAAGAAGGCTGCCCCTGCCCCGCCTGCCGCCACAGCCGCGGCTATCTGCGACACCTGTTCATGGCCGGCGAGATGCTGGGGCCGATTTTGCTCACGGCGCACAATCTCACGTATTACCAACGCGTTATGGCCGACGCGCGCGAAGCCATCGCTGCGGATCGCTTTGTCGAGTATCGCCAGGCGAAGCACCAGTCCTGGGCCGCCGGCGACGAGGCGGCCTCGCCGGAAGGTGCTTCAGAGCGCTAACGGATGGGCCTTCGCGCTCGGCCGCGCACGCCCAACATGGCGTGACCGATCGGGCGCACTCCCTGCAGAATCGCGTCGGCCTGCGCGGCGTGTGTCATGTCCCCTTGCCCGTTGGGGCGCAAGATCTTAAGATACGCGCCGGTTGGACACGGATGCCATCCCAGGGCGGATCCTTCCCGTTCTCTGACAGTCGGCCGCCGCACGTTTTACGGCGGGTTGAAATGTTGGCCAGGCGCGGCCTCGGCCTTCTTCCATCCGTGACGCCAACTGGGCGGCGCTGTTGATACGTCGTGATGGCCTGCGGGGGCTCCGACGCTGCCCGAATAGATCGAGAGTGTGCCGTGAATCTGTTGTTTTGGACCGATGCCCTCCTCGTTGCACAAGCCGCTGGTGGTGGCGCCGCGCCGCAGAATCCCCAGGGCAGCTTGCTTAGCCTGGCGCTTCCCTTTCTGATGATCGGGCTCGTCTTCTACTTCCTCATGGTGCGACCGCAGAAGCGCGAGCAGCAGACCCGCTCGCAGATGCTCGCCGCTTTGAAGAAGAACGATCGCGTCGTCACCGTCGGTGGCATCTATGGCGTGGTTGCCAGCGTGCAGGCCGATTCCGACGAAGTCACCCTCAAGATCGACGAAAACACGAACACGAAGCTGCGGGTCACCCTCAGTTCGATCGCGCGCATTCTGGGCGATGAACCCGACGCTGACAAATCCTCGAAAGCGAACTAAACGCAGGGAACACGGAACATGTCCGGATATCTCATCATCCTGATCACCCTCGCGACCGCCATCCTCCCCTTCGTGGTTGGCACCTACCTCGCCCGCTATCTCAAGATGCCCGATTACGGCTGGAAGATCGGCGTGCTGCTGCTGTGCGTGGTGGCCAGCCTGGTCGTCATCTGGAGCAAGGGGGGGCGACCGAAGCTAGGCGTCGATCTCAGCGGCGGCGTAATCATGGTCTACGAGGTGCTCCCCTCGCAGGACCCACAGGCCGGGCCCGTCGACATGGACAAGCTGATCGGGGCCGTCGCCCGCCGTGTGAATCCGGGCGGCGTCAAGGAAGTGTCGGTGCGCCGCTTTGGCGAGAAGGCCGTCGAGATCATCATTCCCGAAGCCGACTCGGAAGAGTTGGACCGTATCGAGCGGAAAATCAGCCGCGCCGGCACGCTCGAATTCCGCATCCTGGCCAACTCGACCGATCACGACGACCTGATCCGTCTGGCCGAGGAATCGACGGCCCGACAAGTACGTCGCGGCGATTCGGTGGTGGCGCTATGGGTGCCGCTGGACGAGGGCCAGGATCAGCAATCGATCCTGGGCGATACGAATCTCGCCACGCGGCGTAGCCCCGACGGCAAATCAGAAGTGCTCGTCGTCATCGACAAGCAGAACGTGAACGGCGGCTACCTGCGCAGCGCGATCGCGGACAACGATGCCCAGACGGGACGCCCCTCCGTCGGCTTCCTCTTCGACGCGCGCGGGGCCGACCTGTTCTATCGCCTGACGAGCGAAAATTCGCCCGACGCCGTCTCCGGCTTCAAACGCCGCCTGGCGATCATCCTCGACGGCACGATCTATTCTGCTCCGACCATCGACAGCCCGATTGCCGAACGCGGTCAGATCTCGGGCAGCTTCACCCCCGAGGAACAAGAAGATCTCGTCGCGGTACTGCAGGCAGGCAGCTTGCCGGCCACGCTGACCGAGGAGCCCATCAGCAGCCAGGTCATTGGTCCGACCCTGGGACAAGACACGATCGACCGCGGCGCCAAGGCGATGCTGCTCTCGCTGATCGTCGTGCCGATCGTGGTGCTGATCTATTATCGCTTTGCCGGCTTCGTCGCCAATCTGGCCTTGTTCCTCGCCATGCTCTTGATCGTGGCGACAATGATGGTGTTCAACGTCGCCCTGACCTTGCCGGGCCTGGCCGGTCTGGTGCTGACGATCGGTATGGCCATCGACGCCAACGTGCTCATCTACGAGCGCATGCGCGAGGAGTTGGAACGGGGCTCCGCTTTACGCATGGCCATCCGCAATGGCTTCGATCGCGCCACGGTGACGATCACCGACTCGAACGTCACCACGATCATCACCGGCATCGTGCTCTACGCCGTCGGTACCGAGCAGGTGAAAGGCTTCGCCGCCACCCTGATCCTGGGCATCATCTGGAGCATGTTCACGGCGGTGTTTGGTTGCCGCGTCGTCTTCGATATCGCCGAGCGTCGTCGCTGGATTACGAACCTCAAGATGATGCAGATCATCGGCGAGACCCACATCGACTTCCTCGGCAAGCGCCGCGGGGCGGTCGGCATCTCGCTGGCGATGATCGCCATCGGCATGGTGGCCGTCTTCTTTCGCGGTAGCGACATCTTGAACATCGACTTCACCGGTGGCAGCAAGGTCGAGGTCCTCTTCAACGAGCCGCAAAAGGTGGCCGAGATTCGCTCGCTGGTGAGCGAAGAGATGCCCGACGTTACGGTCAACGACGTCCAGATCACGGGCGAACCGGCGGGCGTGCGTTTCCAGGTGGTCACGTCGCTCCCCATCAAGGAAGAGGTCCAGAACAAACTGCAAGAAATGTTCGGCGACAAGCTGGCCCAGAACGGCTTGAAGTACGAACTCGCCACGATCACGTCCGAGATGCTTGGCCCGGCGGCGCCGGCTTTGACGCCCGGTACGACCTCCCCGGCCGAGACATCCACACCCCCGGCCGAAGCTCCCGCGGGCGGTACGACGATCGAAGCGCCGGCCGGCGAGGTACCGACCGGACCGCCGTCCGAATCGGCTCCCGCTGACGAATCGGCCACTCCCGCTTCGAACGAAGGCGCCGCACGGGCCTCCCTCGACGGCGAACTGCTCGCCTTCGCCTTCCAGGAAAGCGATGCGGAAGCTCCCGCCGAAACAGCACCGGCGACTCCTGCTACGGAACAGTCGCCGGCAGAATCGACTCCGCCAGTTGAAGAGAACCCTGCCGCGACGGCGCCAACCACCGAACCGGCGCCCGCCACGACCACGGTCCCGGCCGCCGCGACCGAGGCACCTGCGGTCGCGAGTTTCGTGGGCGGAACCCAAGCACGGCTCGAGTTCCAGCAACCTCTCGACCGCGAAACGGTCGAGGATATGCTGCATCGCGAGATCGATAGCCGCGGCGCCGAACATTCCGGTACCCGTTTCGCCGTCGAGAATCTCGATCCCAATTCGGCGCGCTCGAAGCTTTGGCAGGTCCGTTTCGATCAGCCGCAAGACAAGGCGCGCGTGTTGCTCAACGAGATCCAGCAGCGTCTCAACTCCACGCCCGTGTTTCCCTCGGCCGAGCAGATCGGCGGCGCCGTGGCGGGCAATACTCGCGTGCAGGCCCTGTACGCCATGGTGGCCAGTCTCCTGGCGACTTTGGTTTATATCTGGGTGCGTTTCCAGAAGGTGAGCTTCGGCGCCGCGGCCATTGTCGCCACGGTACACGACGTGCTCATCACACTGGGCATCCTGGCCATCAGCAAGTACGTGGCCAACTCGCTCGGCTTCCTGTTGATCGACCCGTTCAAGATCGATCTCTCGATCGTGGCGGCGTTTCTCACCCTGGTGGGTTATTCGCTCAACGATACGATCGTGATTTTCGATCGTATTCGCGAAGTGCGGGGCAAGAGTCCCGTCATTACGATCGACATGCTCAATCAGAGCGTGAATCAAACCCTGAGTCGTACGTTGCTCACCGGCAGCACGACGTTGATGGTGATCTTGATTCTCTACATCGGCGGCGGCGAAGGCATCCACGGCTTCGCGTTTACGCTACTGATCGGCATTCTCACTGGTACGTTCAGTTCGATCTACGTCGCCGCTCCGGTGCTGTACTGGCTGCTGGGCCGTCAGGCCGATGCCAAGCCCGCTCTCGCCACGAAGAAAGCTCGAGCGGCCGTCTGATCGCACGGCGTCGAATTCCATCCAGCAAACGATCCTCGCGAGGCGGCGTTCTGGCCTCCTCGCGGGGGTCGTTTCATTTTGCCCTATCGCTTCGTGCGCCACAGGCGCACCACCTGTTCGACCCTTTCTCTTACTTTTTCCGCGAGCGCGCTCGTCGGCTGAGCCGACGCGGGTCGAAGAAGATAAGGAGCGATTGTCACCAGACCCAGCGCCGACGAGGCGCCACCCTTCCTCGAACCAGAATGGGGAACGCCATGGACACTCCCCGTCCGGCGTACCGCTTGTCCTCCAACGCGCGAGTCGCCGCCGCGGCCGTGATCGTGTTCGTGGGCATTCTGGCGGCGTTGTTATTCCGCAGCGAGGTCACGCCCCCCCCCAGCGACGCCAACGATCTGGCGGCGCCGGTCATCGAGCGTGCCAGCGATCTGGTCGCGGCGTCCCTGGTCACGAGCACCATCGAAGCCGAGCCTCGCGACAGCCGCCCTCGTCTCACGGGCACGATCGAACCTTCGTCCGACGCGAGCGCCGCGCCGTCGACGGAGAGTTCCACCGACCATGATCCCGACAGTGCCGATCCCGGAATGGCCGCCTCGTGGCGTATCACCGATCTTGGGTCGGCGCCGCTCCCCGGTGGCGCAGGGCTGGTGCCGCGCAATCCCGACAACACGGTGTATGGCTCGCATCGCGAAGACGAATCGCGCCGCACACACAAGGTGGTCGACGGTGACACGCTCATCTACCTGGCCGAGCGTTATCTGGGTGACGGCAGCCGCTATCTGGAGATCTACGAGGCGAATCGCGACGTGCTGCGCGATCCCGACCTCCTCGTGCTCGGCGCCATGCTGCGCATTCCAGCCGAGAATGCCCCCCCGCCGAGCGCGGACGAACATTTTGCCAACGTGGCGAAGCGCGGCGGGCTCGTGCCGGTTTCGAACGGCGATGCCGCGCCCGTCGTCGCGGCTCCGGTCTCTTCGCCCCTCGCACTGCCGGCGGCGGCTCCTGTCGCAGCGCCGATGACCGAAATCACGCGCCCCGGCCAGGCGCCTCCCCCGGCCGCTTCGCTCGGCGCGCCCGATCCCAGCCCGGCGACGACCAGCGTGTCGATCGATTCGGCAAGCTTTACGCGCCCGCAAACCTATCGCGTGCAGGCCGGCGACACGCTGGTCGATATCGCGCGGCGCGTCTATGGAGACGCCCGCCGTTACCTCGACATCTACAATGCGAATCGCGATCGCCTACAGCGCCCGCAGGATCTGCGTGAAGGATTAATCCTCACGATCCCGTAGATCGAGATCACTATCGCTCCCCAAGTGGCCATCGCGATGGAGGACGTCTCGGGCACGACATGAGGACCAGCGACTAGCCCCGAAAAACCTTTTCCAGGCAATCCGTGTAGGTGCGTCATGAACCCCGTCACTGGGTTGACGGTGTAGATATCCTGACCTCCAAAGCTACCGCTATGTCCTGTTGCGAGGTACATCACCCCTGTCAATAGATCGATTGCAAGCCCGGACTGGGCTCCAAAATCGTGCGAAAGCGGTTTGTTGGTACGAATAACGCCGGTCGTCGGATCCAAGGTCAATAGACGCTGCTGACCTCCCAGGTGGTCCACCACATAAAGCGTTCCCTCGGCGTCGAAGGTCATTGCCGAGGGATCGGAGAGTATCCCCTCCACGGATGCGAGTTCCGTCGCCTGGCCAGTGGCCGTGTCGATCGACAAAAAGTATCGACCGCTAAACGACGTATTCAACGCCATCAGCATCAGTATTTGACCGGTGGTTGGATCAAGCGCAATGTCGCCTTCGAAATAGTTGTAAGAGTCTTCGCTGCCCACAACCGTGGCGATCGCGCTGGCGGGGTCGATCTTGACAAGACTGTTCGGATAGTTGCTGGCGAATGTCGTCACGGCAAAGAGATCGCCGTCTGGCGCGTTCGCCAGGCCAATGATGCCGGTCACACCCGACTGCCGTACGTTCGAGTATTCGCCTGTTTGCGGATCGACGTCCCACAGGTTTCCTTCGTCGAACGTAACGCCGATAAGCGGACCGGCAATGATTGTCGTGCAGGTGGTCGCGACCACAAACGACAAGAGAACGCACGACCAGTTGGGCAACATTAGCTCCCTCCCACTCCATTGTTCAGGCGAGCAGACCGCCGAAGGGCTAGATAGCAGTCGAAGTTGCAGTCGATCTAACCGCGCTGGGCCGGAAAGTGCAAGGAAAATCGGAGGTAGAATGCGGGGCGCGGGGTATGGTGCAAACCCCTACGAGCCACCGACGGGAGAGAGTACCAACGACGGGTAATTGAGATTATAAAAATCTTGTAACATCTGTAAGTTCGGTATAAGTTGCCGATTCGACCACATCTGGAAGTCACTTTGTCAGCACCGAACTACGATCGCGCCACGGAAACGGCTGATTCACCAGCCGCAACGTGATGAATTGCTGGAGATTGACCTCCAGGTTCAGATTCTCGCCGAGCATCTTCGTCCCCTGCAGGCTGGTGTCGTGGGGATCGAAGAAGAGCGTCTTGAGCGTGGCGGCCTCGGCGGGCGGGGGCGCGGGATGCGTCTTTTCGAGGCGTGCGTAGATGCTCCGTGCGTCAGTTAGTGAGCGCTGGTTGCCTTGTCCCACCGCGACCAGGATCGAGATTTCTCGCTGCAGTGCCGGATGCTCGATCGCCTGATAGGTATTCAGCCCCTTGAAATCGCGCGGCGGCGAGATCATGGCCAGCGCCTTCACGTCGCGTCCCTGCTTCTGACCGGCAAGCACCGGCCAGCTCCAATCGGCGGCGGCCCAATTCGCCCCGACGACCGCCCCCATGTCGGCCCCCACCACGCACAGCTTCTCGATGTTCAGCTCGCCCGCATTATTCTTCGCCATCAAGAACTTTTTCACCGCCTCGAGATCAAAACGGACCATGTTCTTGAAATCTTCAGGGCGCAGGCGATCGACCTCGAGCGGGCGCGGTCGCCCCTCGATGTAGATGCTCTCGCCATGCCCGCGCAGGTCGGGCACGATCACCGCGTGGCCGATCGGCTTGTCGTCGGCCGACCTCTGGGTCTGCAGCATCGTGGCCAGATCGGCCCACTCGTTGCGATTGCCCTTGAAACCGTGCAACAGGATCACCGGCACGATGTCCTTGCCCCGGCTCGCCGCGTCGACGCCGGGATAATACGTCGCCTGCAGCGTCAGCCGATCGTCTGTCACGAGCGCGACGTTTTCGGGAGCGGGGATCTCGATCTCGCTGGCACTCTTCTTCGGCCTGGCCCCCTGTGCCAGCGCCGCGCGCGGCATCGTCCACTCGACGCCCTGCCAGAGTCCCAGGACCAGCACCAGATAACCGACGCGAGGCAATCGACGCATGACGAATTCTCTGCGGTGTCGTTTCACGAAAATGCAGGAGCCGCGCGGTGGATACACTGGTTCCGGACAGCGCATACGGCTGGACCGAGCTCCACACTACACGGTCCACGCGGCGACCGGCTGCAAGTGGGGCCTTCGCCGCTCGAAGCCACGGCGACCTTCCCAGTCCGCACCGCACGGAGTAACTCCTTGGCTTTATCGTAGATAGGCAGCTAAGGAGCGTCAAACCGCGGCGCCCTAGGGAACACGCGCGGAGAATGCTACATTCTGTTGTAGCGCGTCGTGCGCCGCACTTGGCAGGCGGGTATCCCCAGCGAGGAGTCACCCTTGAAGTACACCATCACGGAATTGATGGGAGACGGCATCGCGCCGGAGTTGGCCCAGGCCGTCCGTATCATCGCCTCGCGCATGCCGATCCAGCTCGATTTCGAGACGGTCGACCTGAGCCTGCCCAACCGCGAAAAGCACGGTACGCCCCTGCTCGAGGCCGCCGTCGACGCGATGCACCGCAATCGCTTCACGATCAAGTACCCGACCATCACGTCGAAATACAGCCCCAACTCGTTCATCCGTCAGCGCTGCAATTTCTCGGTCATTCATCGGCCGGTGGCCTCGATTCCTGGCGTGCCGACGAATTTTCGCCAGGAACTGGCGCTGAACATCATCCGTGTGGCGCGGGGTGGCACCTACGACGATCCCGGCCGTGCGATCGGCACCGAGGCCGCCGTCAGCCTGCGCATCGTCGAACGTCAGCCTTGCTGGGAGGCTGCCCGCTACGCCTTCCTGCTGGCGCAGCGTTCCGGTCGCACGGTGACGAGCGCCTCGAAGCGCACCATCCAGGCCGCCACCGACGGTCTGTTCGCCTCGGTCGTCGAGGAGGTCGCCAAAGGCTTCACCTTCGTGCCGCATCGCGAAGAGCTCTTCGACGCGCTGCTGGCCAACATCATCATGCACCCCGATCGCTACTCGGTCGTGCTGGTGCTCAACGAGTATGGCGATTTTCTGAGCGACATGGCCTGCGGCCTGGCGGGCTCGCTGGGAATCGGCGCCAGCGCCAATCTGAGCTTCACCAAGCATGGCGATGTCCATATCGCCATGTTCGATCCGGCCGGCGGCACGGCGCCCGACATCGCCGGCAAGAATATCTGCAATCCGACCGCCATGATCCTGGCCGTGTCGATGCTGTTGTTCGAGATCGGTCAGCGCGACCTGGGCGCGGCGCTCAAGGCGAGCACGCTGCACCTGCTGCGCGAGGGGGGCCGCACGCGCGACCTCGGCGGAGATCTCTCGACCACCGAGTTCGCCGAGGCCGTGGCCGAAGAACTCGCCAACCGCTTGTCGCAGCCGACCCCCTCCACGAATTGACCGCAGAGCAAAAAAAGAATTCCTTCGCGCACTTGGCGCCTTCGCGGTAAGTACTTTTTTGGATTACCGCGAAGGCGCCAAGTGCGCGAAGGTTTTTTTATTGAGTCTCTCGCAGGTTGCAGGCGAGTCCAGCCTGCCGTGGCTTAGCGGTTCTGCTGCAAGGCCGCGGTGATGCTTTTTTCAATGCGCGCGTAAAGTTCGTCCAGGTCCGACTCTTCGGCAATCAGTGCGGGGCAGACGGCGAACCAGTCGGGATCGATTCGCATGATGAGGCCGTTCTCCTGCGCGGTGCGCTTCAGCGCGATGCCCAGCTTTCGCTCGGCCGGAAAGGGACGCTTCGCCGCCGGATCTTCCGCGAATTCGACTCCCAGCAGCATGCCGCGACCGCGAATCTCGCGCACGATGCCGTAGCGGCGCAAGCCTTCGAGCCGCTCGCGGAGCGACTCGCCCAGCTTCGCGGCGCGCGTGCAGAGATCCCGTTCGACGATCTCATCGATCACCGCGCAACCCACGGCGGCCGCCAGCGGATTGCCGGCGAACGTGTGGCCGTGGGCGAAATGGCACTCCGTCTCGGCCGGACCAAAGAAGGCCGCGGCCATCTCCTCGCGCGCGATCATCGCCCCCAGCGGCGCCGCGCCGCTCGACATGCCCTTGCCCGTGCAGATGATGTCGGGCGTCACGCCAAACGTCTGCGCGGCGAACATCTTTCCCGTTTTCGCAAACCCGGTAATCACCTCGTCGTAGACGAGCAGCACCTGATGCCGGTCGCAAATGGCGCGCAGCATCTGAAAGAACTCCGGCGTGGGCGTCTGAATACCCGCCGTGTTCGAGATCGGCTCGACAATGATGCCCGCCACCGTATCGGGGTCCTCGCCGATGATGGCATCTTCAAAACTCTGCGCGGCGCGGCGACAGGCCTCTTCCCAGGTATCGCAGCGCTCGCGCAAGTCGATCGGCGGCGTGACCTTCAAGAAGCCGGGCATCTGCGGCTCGAATTTTGTCTTTCGGCGCCCGGTGCCGCTGGCCCCCATCGCGCCGAACGTGGCGCCGTGATAGCCGCGATAGAAGCTGATGAACTTGTGCTTGCCGGGGCGGCCCGTCTGCTGGAAGTATTGCCGCGCGAACTTGAGCGCCGTTTCGACCGCCTCGGAGCCGCCACTGACCGGTTTGACGAATCGCATCCCAGGCGGCGCGACGGCGCCAACCTTTTCGATCAGGTCGAGCGTGACGTCGGAGATCGCGTGCAGCGGCGGGATGAACGTCGTGCGTTCCATCTGTCGCCGCATCGCCTCCATCACGCGCGGATGGCCGTGTCCCAGCGACGCTACGAAGATGCCGCCGATGGCGTCGAAGTATGGCTTTCCCTCGACATCCCAATACCACAGCCCCGCGGCGCGGTCGATCACCAGCGGCCGTTCGAGAAATTCGGCGGTCGAGCGATAGTCGAGTGCCGTGCGGCGGATCAGTTTTTCCTGGCGCGGATCGAGCTTCATATACGTGTACGTGCGTTCCAAACGTCAGAATTCCGCCAGACAATCGCGCAGCACGAGGGCGCCGTCCACTCGCAACACCGCGCCGGTGATGTAGTCGGCGTCGTCCGAACAGAGGAACGCCGCGGCGCGGCCGATATCGGCGGGCTGCCCGATTCGACCCCACGGCAACCGCGGAGCTTGTTCTTCGAGGACCGTATCGCCGAACGTGACGCGTTCGTTCGGCGTGTCGATCCAGCCCGGCTCGATCAGGTTCACGTTGATACGGTGCTTCACCAGCTCGACGGCGATCGTCTTGGCCAGGTGATTCAAGCCGGCCTTGGCGGCGTTGTAGGCCACGCTGTCGGCATACGGCCTGTAGGCGTGTACGCTCGAAATGAACACGATCTTGCCGCGCCGGCCTGCGGCGACCATCTGGCGTGCGACGAGCTGGCTCATGTGAAAGCCGCTGGCGAGCGTCCCTTGAATCACGCGATCGAAGACCTCTGGATCGTATTCGAGAAACTTGCCGCGCCGGCCGAAGGCAGGGTTGCTCACCAGGAGATCGATCGCGCCGACCTGGGCCGCCTGCGCGACGAGCGATTCGCACCCTGCCCGCGAAAAAACATCGGCCTCGATCGCCGTGCAGCGACGCCCCAGCGCGCGAATCTCTTCCGCCGCCGAGGCCAGATCGGGACTGCCCGGTCGATCGTTGATGACCAGAGCCGCCCCTTCCCGCGCAAGTTCCAACGCACAGCCGCGACCAATACCACGGCCGGCACCGGTCACCAGGGCAAGCTTGCCTTGCAGTTTCATGGCCTCGGCCAATCGGAAAGGGACTCAAACGTGGGTTGTCGCATCGCGGCGATCTCCCGTCGCTCCCACACGGTCGCGCCATTGTAGCCCGGCCGGCAGATCTTCACAGGCATACTCGATGTGGATCACGCGGCGATGCGTGGCTTCAGCAGCGGCCGACGACGCATGCACCAGCAGGGGACGCATCGCCACGGCATCACCCGCACGAGCAAGACAGATCACGGGCTCGACGCGTGCCTTCCACTCGTCGACCGAATCGTCGAGCCACCCAGAACAATGCGAGCCGGGCAGCACGCGTAATGGCCCGTTCTCCGCGCCGCAGTCGTCGAGGTGCATGCGCATCGCCAGCATGCCAGCCAGCACGTCGGCCGTCGGCTGAACCTGCAGCAGCGTCCCCTTCCACGACCAGCCTACGAACCCCGGCACGTCGCGGCGTTCCTGCACGGCGATGGCGTTATCCTGGTGCCAGCCCAGCTTCCAATTCGCGCCGGGCACCTTGTCGAAGAAGACGGCCCGCACGGCGAAGCAAGCTGGGCCCAGAATCGGCTCGACGAGCCGGCGAAGCTCTGCGCAAGAGGCCAATTCTCGCACCTGTGGACAGAGTTCCAGCAGGTTGCGCACGCCATACGTACCACGCTTACGGCGCACGCCGACGCTGTCCGCAAGACCGGCGATTGCCTGGCGCAATTCGACAACTCGGTCGCGCGAGATCACGTCCTCGACCATCGCGTAGCCGAATTCCTCGACCTGAGCCTGGTACCGTTGAATGGATTCCATCGTCGTTAGCGCGACCAATACTCGCGCATCAATTCGTGCGTCCAGGCGGGTTGGCGCACCGGGCTGCGCGGCAGGAATTCTACCATCACCGGCTTGAGATCGAGCACCGGCGTGCCGTCGATCGCATCGAGCCCCGCGACGTGCAGCACGCGTCCCTCGCGGGCTTTGAGTTCGACGATGGTCGTACCGAGCCGATTGGGCCGGTTCTTGGCCCGCTGCGCAAAGATGCCCACGCGCGGCCAGTCGGTATTTCCCCGCGGATGCCGTGCTCGATGCTCGATGGCCGACTCGGCCACCTGATCGAAGAAGAAGATCACCTCGACGTGCGAGTAGTCTTCCAAACCATCGAGCGCCGCCGCGTCGACGCCAGGAGACAACTCGATACGCGCATCAACACTATCCCAGGCATCATCGATCGGATCGACCCGCGAGCTGCGCACGTAACCGATGGGGGTAAGCTCAATCAAGGGAAGCCCTCACTCGTTCATTAGTGCTTTTGACACCTGCGGCCGTGAATCCACCAAGATCTGAGTCGCGTCTTCCAAGCTTGGATTCGATCAGCAGATTTAAAGCTAAATACGATGTCACGTGGCATCTCACCACACAAAGAGTCGCCATGATGACCACCGTCGTCTGTACCGTCCGATCCGATGCTCCATACGATCTGCCGTCGGCGACAATAGCGCATAGGCTGTCCATCAAAAGGATCGATGGGCACGCACGACAAAAGTCCTTCATAGACGAGCTCTGCAAGTTTTGTGGGAAGCCGATGATATTTCAAACGAAATCGGCACAGGGCAATGCAAACCTGCGTACCAAGCAACCTGGCTCTCGTCTCAAAGGACAGGTGCGTATAGTCCGAACCAACCAAGCTTCCGCTCAACAGCCAACCAACAGGATTCGGAACGTCGCGCAATCGATCGCGCAATGCCGCCAGTCGTTCGGACGAAGGATACTTTCCGTAGGTCGTCGAATCATACCCATGAGAATCTGCGTAACTCGTCCAAAACACATCTGCTTCTGGACCATCTCCCACATAGTCGAGCGCCATATTTGGTAGCAATTGGTGTGGCCAAATAGAATCTGGAAGAAAAAGATCGCCAGAGCAGTCTGCATCTGTCGACCATGACTGCTCAACTTTTTGGATCCGCTTACTCGATTGCTCCGCGAGCAGACGCGCGGTAGCACGTTTATCGAGCAAGGCAGGATGACCATCCAGCAGAAAGCGCACGTCGCGTTTGCGCCGCTCCGCACGCGAAGCAATTTCTATCTTCGCAGTAGCCGCTTCGTCGCCGTCTTTCTCATCATCGCTCCCAATCGAGTCTTGGTACCCGTATTCGAGAAAATGCTCGATCAACTCATCCGGGGTGCTCGGATCTGGAAAGTTGTCTACGATCGCCAGATTTTTCAACAGTTCGATTTGTTCGCACTTTATGTACCCATCGTCTTCGTTCAATTCATGTTCTAACGCGTTCAACATCGACACCAACGCAGGTTCACTACATCCGCGCAACCTGGCAATCTGCCGCATGCCGCCCAGTGCAATGTTGACGCACATCGCCGCAATGATGAAATGCAACTCCGTTCCGCCACCGCGACAAATCATTCGCCCGCTTCGAAGCAGATTCGCCAGCACGGCAGCAGCCTCGTCGAATTGTCCGAGCGACGCATGCCACTTCGCCTTGACTTGGTTCAGCCACCCGAAATTCCGCAGTTCGATAATGCGGTCCATTGGCCAAAGATTTTCGAAGTCCTCTAGCTCGAACAGCTCCGTGTGCTGCCAACCTTTGCGGCGAACGCTCTCGTTGAAGAGATCGAGCGGACGTTGATTCTCTTGGAAGACGGCCGCGAGTTTCTGCAAGTCCTCGCCTCTTGGAAACTCGTCCGGTTCATTGAAGAAATAACCTTCGATCAACTCCAAGCTCGAGGTATTCACCGAACTTGCGGCCTCGCACCACAAGGCGAACGCATTCTCGTCATCGGCCAAAGGCACATGAACGTAGCGGGCAGAGGTAGGAATCTGTTCGAGCAATTCAGATGCAATGGGCATGGCCGACCTACTGGCGGATCGAATCGAATAGCCCAGATATCATATTGAACGGTTTCCCCGTCGCGCATTCTACCGAACTGCTACTGTGGCGCAGCAAGCCTGGAGGCCAAAACAGCGTCTCCACTTAAGATATGCGTTCGTCAACGGCTCCATGGCAATACCCCGCCGCCACCAGCGAGTACGTTTCCGCCACGCGGACCAGCGAGTCGATCGAGATCCATTCCTCCAGCGTGTGTGCGCCGCCGCCGGTCGGGCCGTGCGTGATCGCGGCAATCTTTCGCCCCTGCCAAAAGCTGCTCCCGTCGTCGACGAAGCGTTTCCCACCGCGCGGCAGCGGCTTTCCGTGAATCGCCGCCACCGCGGCATCGAACGCCGGGAGCAGCGGATCTTCGAGTGGCAACTTGAACGCGTCGCGCACGAGCATGAAGCGCACTTCCGCCGTCACGCCGCGCTCGCGGGCAATCTCGTCGACCAACGCGCGGAAGTCGCGTTCCGCGTCGGCGCGTTTGCGCTCCGGCAGCCAGCGCCGCGTCCCCTCGAGCCAGCATTCCTGTGGATATTGATTGTAGATCTCGCCGCTGTGAACCTGCCCGATGAAGACGCTCTCGCGTCCGGCCAGGGGGTCGCTGCTGGCAGACAGCTTTGCATCATATTGCTCCAGCCGCGCCACCAGCGCCGCCCCCGCCGCGATGACGCTCGGCTCGTCGAGCGGGCGATACACCTCATGCACAGGGGCGCCCGACCGTCGGAACGCCACGCGCCACGTCGCCTGACCGCGCCCAATGATCGCTAGCTCCGTCGCGAGATACTCGGGAATCAACACCGCATCGCCCACAATCCCATCGGCAATCAGGCGGTCCAACTGCGAGCCATCCCCCCACGGCGCCTCGTGCAGATCGTGTGCGCTGAACAAGATCGCGCCACCTGGGATCAATTCCGCGTCGCGAATGGCGCGCAAGGCCTCGACCGCCGCGGCCACGCCGGCTTTCATGTCGGACGAGCCGCTGCCGGTGAGCCGATCCCCCGCGACCACCGGCGGCACGAAGGGGAGATGCACCGTGTCGAGGTGCCCATCGAATTGCAGCGTGCGGCCGGGCCGTCCGCTGTCGTAGCGCGTCACCACTGCCGGCGATTTGGGCCAGCCGCCATCGGGACGTTCGACGACGAAGCCGTCGGCCGTCAGGATCTCGGCCAGCCGGTCGGAGACGGCGCCTGCATCCCCCGTGGGGCTGTAGACCTCGCAGAGCTTGATCGCGGTGTCGAGAAGGCGCTCGCGCTGCACGGCGCCGCGGACGCGCGTGACAAGACCGGCGGTGCTCATGGCTGTTCTTCCGTCAATGTCCTTGCCAGGCGTTCCGCGAATCGGCCCGACCTCCAACCAGCGAGGAATAGACCGCTGGTAGCTCGGCTTCGCAAGAAAAGATCATAGCCGACCGACCGCGGCGATTCTTTCGTTCCAGAAACCGCCCCGGAAAAAGCATTCTTTTTTGCGCGCAAACTGCCCAAGAATCCCCCACTCGTGGCGAATAGATCCCCGGAAAAAAAGAGACGGGGAGCAGAGAAAGCTAAATTTCCCTGCGTCACGGAACCTCCGGCCAGCTTTTGGCGTCCCAGAAGTGTGAACGCCACCGGTGAAGAACGTCGAAGTGCGCGGCCACTCCGTTTGGCCCTACTCGGCCGTTGAGTTTGACAGGACCTTGAATTGCGGGATCATATCCGCAAGTAGTATCGAATCGAGATTTCGGTCTCTAGAGGCCGCCAGGGGGGAGCATCGACATGGAATACTTCTATGCCGTCTGTGCCGTGATCGGTGGAACCGTGCTACTGTTCCAGTTCGTCACCACGCTCCTGGGCCTCTCGCATGACGCGGACGATGCCAGCGGGATCGATTTCGAACACATGCCGGGAGACGTCGACGCCGGCGACCTGCACCACGGCGACGCGGGCGATCACGGCGCCGATCATCACCACGGCTCGACGTGGTTTTTTGGCATCATCACCTACCGCACCGTGGTGGCCGCGGTGGCCTTCTTCGGCCTCGGCGGCCTGGCGGCCAACTCGACCACCCTCGGCCCCGCGGCCAGCTTCGTCGTGGCCCTGCTCACCGGCTTCGGCGCCATGTATGGCGTCTACTACCTGATGCGACTCATGGTCCGGCTCAAGTCCGACGGTACCGTCCGCATGGACCGCGCGGTCGGCAAAACCGGCACCGTCTACCTGCGCGTTCCCGCGGGTCGCAGCGGTCACGGCAAGGTAACGCTGACTTTACAGAATCGCACGGTGGAATACCGTGCCGTGACCGAGCAGGACACGCTACCGACAGGAGCTACGGTTGTCGTGACAGCCATTATCGGACCCGACACCGTCGAGGTCGTCGCGGCGCCCAATCCAGAAGAGGTTCTCCATGCCTGATCAAGGAATCATCGCCATCGAAACGCTCATCTGGCTAGGGGTGATCGCGTTCTTCGTCTGCGTCGTGCTGTTCAGCTTCTTGATGCTGCTCAAGCAGCGGTACAAGCGCTGCCCGAGCAACCGCGTGCTGGTGATCTTCGGTAAGGTCGGCGCCGGCGACACGGCGCGCTGCGTGCATGGTGGCGCGGCCTTCGTCTGGCCCTTGATTCAGGACTACTCGTACCTGAGCCTCGAGCCGATGCAGATCGAGATCCCGCTCCGCGGCGCCCTCTCGGCCGAGAACATCCGCGTCAATGTCCCCAGCGTCTTCACCGTCGCCGTCGGCACCTCGCCCGAGGTCATGCAGAACGCCGCCATCCGCCTGCTGGGACTCAATACGAACGAAGTCAAGCAACAGGCCGAGGACATCATCTTCGGCCAGTTGCGACAGGTCATCGCCTCGATGCCGATCGAGGAGATCAACCGCAATCGCGAATCCTTCCTCGATAATATTCAAGATTCGCTCGAGCCCGAGCTGCGCAAGATCGGGCTGGTGCTGATCAACGTCAACATCACCGATATCACGGACGAGTCGGGCTATATCGAAGCCATCGGCCAGAAGGCCGCCTCGACCGCGATTCAGCAGGCCCGCGGCGACGTCGCCGAACAGGAAAAGCTGGGCGAAACGCGCGTGGCCGAGGCCGAACGCGATAAGGTGATCCAGGTCACGAACGCCATCAAGCTCCGCGAGATCGGTACCCGCGAGGCCCTGCGCGAGCAGTCGGTCCGCGTGGCCGAACTCGACAAGGAACAGAAGATCGGCGAGCAGACGGCCGCCTTCGAACGCGACGCCAAGGTGAAGGATGCCGAGCGCGAGATGCGTATCCGCCTGGCCGATGCGAACGCCAAGGCCGTGATCGGCGAACAGGCGGCCGCCTTCGAACGCGACGCCAAGGTGAAGGACGCCGAACGCGAGATGCGTATCCGCCTAGCCGATGCGAACGCCAAGGCGGTGACCGGCGAAAACGCGGCGGCGGCGGAAGTGGCGGCCTCGAAAGCCGCCCTGCAAGTCAAAGAGGCCGAGGCGTACCAGTTGGCCGAAACGCGCAAACGCGAAGCCGAGGCCGCCGTGCTCGAAGCGCAGAACCACGCCATGACCAAGGCCGCCCTGGCCGAGGCCGCGCGGGTCGAGGCCGAACGCCGTGCGGCGCTCGAAGCCCCGGCCAAGGCCGAAAAGGCCCGCACGATCGTCGAGGCCGAAGCCGAAGCCGAACGACGCCGCATCGAGGCCGAAGGCCAGGCGGCGGCGATCTTCGCCAAGCTCGAGGCCGAAGCTCGCGGCCAGTACGAAATTCTCGCTAAGAAGGGGGAAGGCTTGCAGCGCATCATCGAGGCGTGCGGGGGCTCGAAAGAGGCCTTCCAGATGCTCATACTCGAGCACCTCGATCAGCTCGCGACCGCTTCGGCCCAGGCGATCTCGAACATCAAGTTCGACAAGGTCGTGGTTTGGGAAGGGGGCGGCAGCCAGAATGGCCACAGCAACACGTCGAACTTCCTGCAGGGGATGGCCCGCTCGATGCCCCCGATGATGCAGGTGCTGCGCGACATCGGCGGCGTGGAGTTGCCCGAGGCGCTGGTCCGCTTCGGCGCCGACGACACTCCGGCGGTCCGCACGGCCGAAGTCGATGGCAAGGACAACGGCGAGACACTACCGCCGAAGGCATAAAAGCATCGTCACTCGCTACAAAAGGCCCACGTTTCGTCGTGTGGCATGGCGCGCGGCTCCAGATCGAGCGAATCAGCCCTGACGCGCGGCGCCGTGCAGACATCGCAGGATGCAATCCTTTACGGCGGCGGCGTCGACGCTGGTCGCCACGCTCACGTTGCGGCGCCACTTCGGCGCCGGCGGACGGCGATCGAACACGGTCGCGCCAGTCGTCAATTCGCCGGCGACTTCGACGTCGCAAGCCATCAACTCGCGCGCGAACAACTCGGGATGCAGCACCGACACGAGCGCCACGGCATCGTGCAGATGGATGCCTTCAAGTCCCAGCGTCTGGTGGTGCGAACGGAATGCATGGGGCACGACCGTCCGCAGAAAATGCCCCGCCCGGGTCGAATCGTCGGGCAATTGATTGAGAAAGTCGTACCCGGCCAGCACCTGATTGGTGATATCGAGCGGTATCAGCGTAATCGTGCTGGCAGACCGCAACACGGACCGTGCCGCGAGCGGATCGTAGAAGATGTTGAACTCGGCGGCCGGCGTGACGTTGCCGATCCCCGCAAGCGAACCGCCCATAATGACCAACTCGCCCAGCAAGGTGGGCAACTCGGGATCGCGCTGAAAGGCCCGCGCGACGTTGGTCAGCGGCCCCAAAGCGACGAGCGTAACCGGCTCGGGTGAGCTGCGGACCACTTCGGCGATGACTTTTTCCGACAAGTGGCGATGGTGCAACTCGGCCACCTGGAAGTTGGCGTTGCCGAGCCCATCGGCCCCGAAGAGATGCCGCGTATCGATCGAGGGAGGGCTGTCCGGGTCGCTGGCCACCCCGATGCGCGGCCAACGCGGCGGGTCCAACTGCTCGATGATGGCCTGCACGTTGCGCGAAGCCTGTTCCGCCCCCACGTTGCCGGCGACCGCCGTCACCGCCTGTACATCGAGCCGCTCGTCGAACAGCGCCATCGTGACGGCGACCGCGTCGTCGATGCCGGGATCGACATCGAGAATAACCTTCCTTGCCATGAGACGCGTCCGTAGCGTGAGTTGCTTCGTAACGAGCGACAGGCGAGCCCGCTTCAGGCTCCGCGTATCGCACCTTCCTGAATGCCGCGATTGTAGGGTTACAGCCTGCGAGCAACAAGGTAGAGCATCCGAGGTCGTGAGCCGAGACTATCGACCGCGCATCCGCCTCACTACAATCGAACGGCACACGGCGAGGCCCCATTTTTCCGGAGAGTGACGCGTGCTGACTGCGACGATCGGCCGGCTGGCCGCAGGCGAGGATCTCACCTTCGACGAGGCCCAGGGGGCGGTCGAAGCCATCTTGGACGGCGTGGCCAGCGATCAAGAGATTGCCCTGTTTCTCTCCGGCTTGCGGATGAAGGGAGAAACCGCGGCCGAAATTGCCGGCACGGCCGCGGCCTTGCGCCAAAACATGTCGCCGATTCGCTCGAGTCGCCCGGGCTTGCTCGACACCTGCGGCACCGGCGGCGACGGCTCCTCGACCTTCAATATCAGCACCGCGGCGGCCCTGGTCACGGCGGCCGCTGGCGTGCCCGTGGCGAAACACGGCAATCGCCGCTTCACCAGCCGTAGCGGCTCGGCCGATGTCCTGGCCGAGCTTGGCGTCAACGTCGAGGCCAGCATCGCCACCGTCGAGCGCTGCCTCGACGAGCTCGGCATCTGCTTCTGCTTCGCGCCGCTGTTTCACGGCTCGATGCGGCGCGTGGCCGAGGTGCGCCGCCAGATGGCGGTGCCGACGATCTTCAATCTCGTCGGTCCCCTGTCGAACCCGGCGAGCGCTCCGTTTCAACTGCTCGGCGTCGGCCGGGCCGATCTCCGCGAACGCATTGCCGAGGCCCTGGCCATGCTCGGCACCGAGCACGCCCTGGTCGTGCATGGGCGCGATGGTCTCGACGAAGTCACCCTGGGCGAGCAGACCGACGTGATCGAGATCCGGCGCGGCGCTCCGCCGCGTAGTTTCACATGGCAACCGGCCGATTTCGGCCTCGAGCAGCAACCGCTCGATACCCTAGCGGTCGAAGGTCCGACCGACAGCGCCGCCACGATTCGCCGCATCCTGGCCGGCGACCCCGGCCCCGCGCGCGACATCGTCCTCTTGAATGCCGGTGCTGCCTTGTGGCTGGCGGGCCGCGCGCCAACGCCCCTGGAAGGTGCCACGCTCGCTGCCGCGGCGATCGACACGGGCGCCGCGCAAGACCTGCTAGCCCGGCTCGTCGAGCGATCGCGACCATGAACCGTGCGACCCTGCGGCTCGTGCTGTTCGTCTCCTGCGCGCATGCGCTCGTCCATGTCTACGAGCTCTCGCTTCCCAGCGTCGAGCAACTGGTCGCGCGCGACTTTCATGTCGGCATGGAAACCACCGGCGCGCTGGGCAACATGTGGCGCTTTCCCTTCGGGCTGTGCGCCTTTGCCGCCGGCTGGCTGGTCGATCGTTTTGGCTCGAAACGGCTGCTGGTGATCTATCTCGCCGGCTGCGCCGCGACGTCGATCCTCGCGGCCTGGTCGCCCGGCCTGGCCCTGCTCTTCATCTCGATGTTCCTCATGGGAACCTTCGCCAGCATTTATCATCCCGCCGGCTTGGCGCTGATCTCGCACGAGACGACCGACGAAACGCATACCCGCGCCCTGGGGATTCACGGCATCTTCGGCTCGGTGGGCATCGCCGGCGGACCCTTTATCGCGGCGGTCGCCCTCTGGCTGGGCCTTTCCTGGCGGCAATACTACCTGCTGCTCGCCTTGCCTGGCTGTGCCCTCGCCTTGGTGATCGCCATCTATTTGCGCGATCATCATCAAGAGCGCATGGCCCGGCGCGTGGGGGTCGATCCGGTGGCCGTGCCCGCGCACGAGGGTAACCGCGCGGCCTTTCTGCTGTTGATCGCGCTGGGAGCGATGGCCGGCTTCATCTACGCCGGTTTGCTGAACTTTCTTCCCCGCTATCTGGACGAGGCGCACCTCGGCTTCGGCAGCATGCCGCGCGACTCGGTCGGCAATCTGCTGACGGCCAGCGTGCTTTTAGCGGGAGTGATCGGACAATACTCTGCCGGTCGCATCGCCCGACCGACGACGCTCGAACCGCTCCTCTCGGCGGTGCTGTTTGGCATGGCCCCCTTTCTCTTCTGGATGGCGGTAGCCGACGGAATCTGGCGCGTCGTGGCGGCGGCTCTCTTTGCCCTGGTCCATTTCATGCATCAGCCGATCTACAACTCGCTCGTGGCACGCTACGTCTCTTCGCAACGGCGCAGCCTGGCGTACGGCGTAAGCAATACGATGAGCTTTGGGGTCGGCAGCTTCGGCGCTTCGTTCGCCGGGTGGATGCAGTCGAGCTTGCGTACCTACTCGGCGCTCGCGGTGCTCACGATCGCCGCCGGCGTGCTCTCGCTTTGGCTGCTCCGCCTGCGGCATCGTCCCACGCACGCCAGCCCCCCCTGAGCCGCTCGGGCCGGACGGCGTGCGGCTCGCGTTTGCCCCACGCCGATCCCTCCGTGCGAGCTCCCCCCTGCGGCAATCATGAAAAATCCGTAAGGGTCGATAAAATCTCGACTTGCCACCGGAAATCGCCCCCCAGACTCGTCTTGTTGGTTTTCGCGGCCTGGGGCTAGAATGCCGCCCCAACTGGCCGCGGCAGAAGGGAATCTGGCGCTTGCGCGCCCCATCCGCGCCAGAACGCGAACGATTGGCGGTTGGCATGTCAGGGGGAAGGAATCCTCACCACAAACGCACGCGCATCGAGCAAGCGTTCTATCTCTCGACGCGCGTGGTCCTCGACTACCCGGTGGCCACGGTCGCTCTGGCCGTCGCCCTCTCGATAGCCGCCCTGCTCTATTCGAATGCCTACATCGGCTACCGCACCAGCCGTAGCGATCTCGTCGATCCCGACAACGAATACGCCCGCCTGTGGCGCGAGTACACGAATGAATTCGGCGCCGAAGACGACGCCGTCGTCGTGGTCGAAGGCGCCGGCCGCGAGCAGGTCGTGCCCGTGCTGCGCGAGATCTCGGCCATGCTCGCCCGCGAGGACAAGCTGTTCCACGGCGTCCTGCATGGCGTCGACCTGAGCAAGATTCAGGCCAAAGGCCTGCACTATCTCTCGCCGCAAGAGCTGCAAGGGATCGAGTCGTTTGTCGGCGAGGTCGAGCCGATCTACGGCGGAGAGTGGACCCGCTTGAACGTCGGACGCATGGCGGCCGGTTTGGCGCTGCGTCTCGAACAAGAGCAGCAGCAACTCGGGACCGCGCAACCTCCGCCCAGCGCGCTGGAACTCGAACGCCTGGCGGGAGGCCTGGTCTCGATGCTCTCTTCGCCTGGCGAGTACCGTTCTCCCTGGCCCGCGATGCCGGCTTCCTTCTCCACCTTGAGCGAGCTCAACTCCGAATACCTGCTCATGCGCGACGGCCAGCTCGGCATGGTACTGCTGCGCATGGCCCCCAGCGAAGCGAACTTCGAGGGTAACAGCGTCGGCGTCGACGCCCTGCGCGACCTCACCGGCCGCGTCGCCGCGCGGCACCCCGAGGTAAAGATCGGCGTCACCGGCCTGCCCGTGATGGAAAATGACGAGATGCGGACCAGCAATCGCTCGTTGGTCTATGCGAGCGCCTTGTCTTTTGTCGGCGTCGGCCTGCTCATCGTGGCCGGCTTTGGCGGATTGCGCCATGCCATACTGGCCAATCTTGTACTGCTCGCGGGCATGGCCTGGTCGTTTGGCTGGGTCACCCTCTCCGTCGGCCACCTGAACATCTACAGCGTGACGTTCGCCGTCTCGCTCATCGGCATCGGCATCGATTACGGCATCCATTTCATTGCCCGCTACTTCGAAGTCCGCGAGCATACCGATTCGCCGCGCGACGCGCTGCTCACGACGGCCACCGGCGTCTCACCGGCGATCACCACCGGCGCGATTACGACCGCCGTGGCCTTCTTTGCCGCGGGTTTCACCGATTTTCTGGGGGTCGCCGAACTGGGCATCATCGCCGGCGGTGGCCTGCTGTTGTGTGCCGTCTCGCAACTTTACGTTCTGCCGGCGGCCATCTGCTTGGTCGATCGCCTGCCCTGGACCAGCTCGATTCCCAAACCGTTGCCGGTACATACCTGGTTGAAACCGTTCGTGCGCATGCCGCGCCTGACGGCGATCACCACCCTGGCGGCGACGGCGCTCGTGGGGCTTGGCCTGGGACGATTGTGGTACGACCACAACCTGCTGAACATGCAGCCGCGCGGACTCGAAAGCGTCGAGCTCGAGCAGCGCATTCTCTCGGCCTGTAATCAAAGCCTGTGGTACGCCCTGTCGATCGCCGACAGCCGCGAGGAACTGCTGGCGCGCAAGGCCGAGTTCCTCAAGCTCGACTCGGTCGAACGGATCGAAGAAATCGTCTCGCTACTGCCGCCGGACGAGGAGGTGAAGAAACCGATCATCGGGCGCATCAACGAACGCCTGGCCTCGCTGCCCGAGCGTCCTCCGCTGATCGATGTTTCGCCCCCCGAGCAGCTTGGCCTGGCGCTGGCGCGTGCGCAGGAATTGGTCTCGCGCAGTCCCAGCGGCGCCCCCTGTGCGCAGTACCTGGCCCAGGCGCGCGATCTGCTCCGCCGCCTGCCGGCGGAACGCTGCTACGAGTTGCTCTCGACCTTTCAACAGCACATGGCGGGCGATTTGCTGAGCCGCCTGCACGTGCTCGGTCAGATGTCGAGCCCCGAGCCGCCGCAACTCACCGATCTGCCCGAGAGCCTCGTCGATCGTTTCGTTGGCCAGCATGGCCGCCATCTGCTCAAGATCTACGGCAAGGGCAGCATCTGGGAGATGGAACACCTCGAACGCTTCGTACATGACGTGCGGAAGGTCGATCCCCGCGTGACGGGCAATCCGTTGCAGGCCTACGAAGGCACCTTCCAGATGAAGAGCAGCTATGAAGAGGCCTCGATCTACGCGGCCGTCATCATCATCGCGGTGTTGTTCCTCGACTTCCGCAGCATTCGCTTCGCCGCCCTGGCCGCTCTTCCGCTGGGGCTGGGCATGGTGCAGATGTTTGGCCTGATGGGCACCTTGAACATCCCGCTCAACCCCGCGAACATGATCGCCCTGCCGCTGATCCTGGGGCTCGGCGTCGACTACGGCGTGCATATCGTCCACGACTTCCTCGACCAGAAGGGGCCCTATCGCATGGCCCCCTCGACGGCCGTGGCGGTGCTGGTCGATTCGCTGACGACCATCGTCGGCTATGGCGCCATGATGATCGCCGCGCACCAGGGCATGCAGAGCCTGGGACGCATCCTCACGATCGGCGTGGCCTGCTGCACCTTCTCGGCCCTGGTGATTCTGCCGGCGTTGCTCACGATCTTCACGAGCGGCCGCGCCGAAGTCTCCAACGACGGACTCCGCGGGCGAGAGCTGCCCCACGACGAGGAGCCCCAGTTCTTCTGGCAAGATCCCCCCAACGAGCCGGTGATTCCGACGCGGAAGGCAGGCCGCCTCCCGTCGACGGCCCCCCGGGAAAGCGCCGCTTAATCGTCCCCCCTCGTGCCGTGCCCGCCCCATTGGTTCGCGCGCAACCTGTTGCGTATCAAGGTCGTTCGTGCCACGACCTTTTCATATCTCGCGCCGACGAGTAGACTTAGCCTTCGAGCTCGCCGGCCCCGGGCTCCTCAACCGAAACAACCATCTTCCAACACAGAGACGGGAACGATCGAGTCATGGCGAAGCCCCATCGTAAGTTGAAGAAAGCTAACCACGGCAAGCGTCCGGCCAACAGCAAGGCCCGCCGCCTGAAGCGGAAAGATCTGCGCACCTAACCGGCGGCAAGTAAGCGTCGAGCGATCGCGAGAAGGGCGTCTCCGCGACCTCGATGCGCGACGGAACTCTGGAGCGTTCCGTGCGTTCAAGCAGCATTAACAGGAGGTCCGCTGTGTCGCAGCGCGAACCGATGATCGACCTTGCTCAGGTCGACTTCAACCATGTCGTGGCGGATCTGGAAGAGATTCGCCGCTACAACCCGCAACGCTTCGAGATGGAGCAGCTTACCGCGATCGTCTTCGAAGATGCCCAGAATCACATCTGCGTCGGCTACAAGGACATCACGGAAGACGAGTTCTGGGTGCGCGGGCACATGCCGGGCATGCCGTTGATGCCGGGTGTCGTGATGTGCGAGGCCGCTGCCCAGCTTTGCAGCTACTACTCGCAAAAGCACGACCTGCTCGGGGCGGAGATGGTCGGCTTTGGCGGGCTGGAAGATGTCCGTTTTCGCGATCCCGTCCTCCCCGGCAGTCGACTGGTAATCGGAGCCAAGTTGCTGCGCATCCGACGTGGAGCGATGATCGTCTGCCGCTTCGAATGCTACGTCGACCAGACGCTGGTATGCGAAGGGGGGATCAAGGGCATCCCTCTGCCCAAGAACCTGCTCGATACCGTGCGGGCCAACTCCTGACGCGCGGCAAACCCACCTGTTGCCCGTGCCGGTCCGATGTTTCCACTGCATGACGACAATCCGGCACGCGGCGTTCCCTACGCCACGATCGCGATTATCGTGTTGAATCTGCTCGCGCTCGTCTGGAGCTACACGCTCGACGACCTCACGCAGCAGCGCGTCGTGCTGCACCGCGGCTTCATACCGGCCCGCATCGAACAGTTGCAGACGCACCAGCCGATCGACGTCAATCTGCGGCGATACGAACAGCACAAGCACTTACCCGTCAGGTACGAGATCAACGAGTCCGAGCGGCTCGAGGCCGACACGCGGGAAATCATCGCCTCGTTGTTCACGGCCATGTTCATGCACGCCGGTTGGGTGCATTTCATCGGCAATATGTGGTTCCTGCTCGTCTTCGGCAACAGCATCGAGGCCCGGCTCGGGCACACGCTGTTTGCCGGCTTTTACCTGCTCGGTGGCTTGATTGCCGCGGCCGTCCACTGGGCGCAGGATACCCACAGCATGGTGCCGGTCATCGGGGCCAGCGGGGCCGTCGCCTCGGTGCTGGGCGCCTACGTCGTGACGTTTCCTCACGCCAAGGTCCGCACGCTGGTCATCCTGATCATTTTCGTGACCATTGCCGACATCCCGGCGATCGTCGTCCTAGGCGTCTGGTTCCTCGGCCAACTGCTCAATGCCACGCAGACCGTGGAACTGGGCATGAATGGTGGCGTGGCCTGGTGGGCCCACGTGGGGGGCTTTTTGGGCGGCATGATCGTTATGTACCTGCTGGACGCTGGACCTCATGAGCCCCATGATGGAACCGGCGAGACCGATCGCCAGCGAGAGCTCGATCTCCGCCAAGACGATCCCAGTCTCGTTCCCTGAATCGGGCCGCATCGGGCTGGCCCGCCTTCCGAACCGCACCACTTGTTGAAGCACCGATGGGACGCCGCGCACTGCGAACGATCAGCCCCGCCCTCGACCTTTCGCCCCACTTGTCGACCTTCGACGAGTTGCCACGGCCTTGGGACAGCGCTGCGCTATTTGAACGCGAGGCGCCGCTGGCGGTCGAAGTCGGCTCGGGCAAGGGGCTCTTTCTCGAAGGCGCCGCCGCGGCCGAACCCGGCGTGAATTTCCTGGGGAGCGAGATCGCCGCGAAGTATGCCCGCTTCGCCGCGGCGCGGCTCGCCCGGCGCGGCCTGCGCAACGCCCGGGTGCTCTCGGGGGACGCGATGCGTCTCTTCGACGAGTTGCTGCCCGATGCGAGCCTGGTCGCGGTACACGTCTACTTTCCCGATCCGTGGTGGAAAAAGCGCCACCACAAGCGCCGCGTCATGAACGAGAAGTTCGTGCGTCACGTACAGCGCACGCTGATCCCGGGCGGTCGCCTTCACTTCTGGACCGACGTGTCCGAATACTTCGAAGCCTCGCTCGAGCTGTTGCGCAGCGAGACGCAACTGCAGGGGCCCCTCGAGGTGGTCGAAAAACCGGCCGAGCACGATCTCGACTTCCGCACCCACTTCGAGCGCCGCATGCGGCAGCACGGGGCGCCGATCTACCGCAGCGAATGGGTAAAGTAGGGGCTGCCGCCAGCGGCGGTTAGTACGCCGTGCCCACGCTCTGGCAGTGTCCCAGCAGATCGTTGATCAGCTCCTGCATCCGCGTGGCTTCGCCCACGGCGTAGGGGATGAAGTTTCGCTCATCGAGCAGGAGCTTGCCGGGCAGTGCCTCGGCACATTCGGCTAGGGCTCGGGCCGTCAGCATGACTCCCGCGTGCAAGCGCTTGCGTTCCGCCTCGTGGTCGGGCAGTTGGTCGCGATTGGTCAGCACCCAGTTGCGGAACCAGCGGATCAGGCTGCTGCGGCTGATAATGCCCGTGGGATGCCCATCGCGCACCACCACCACGCGGCGGATCGACACGCGGCACAAGAACTGGAACACCGATTCTGCCGGCACCGTTTCTTCGTAGCAGACGACGTTCCGCTTCATGATGTCGCGCACTTTGCGGTCCCACGATTCGCCCGACACGTCGAGCGTCATGAGGTCCTTCTCCGAGACGACCCCCACGAGCTTGCCGTCGTCGTCGATGACCGGCACCGACCCGAGTCGCAACTGCAGGAAGAACTCGGCGGCGCGTTGGATGTTATCGTCCTGGTGGAGCGAATGAACGAGCACGCCCATCACGTCGCGCGCCAACACGCCCGCCAGCGGATTGTCGTGCTTGCCGCTGGCGAGGTTCGACATGGCGTCGCCCAGGCTGCGCGCCGTGACGACACGATCGCGTCCCGACTGCTTGGCGACGATCAGGGCCTGATCGGCCACGTCCACCACCGTTTCGGGGCCGCGCATGTCGTCGAGACGCTCGGCGACGCCAAAGCTTCCCGTCACGCGCAGGGCGCCCCCGGAGACGGGAACGACGAGCTCGGATAGGGCCGCCCGCACGCGCTCGGCCCAGATCGACGCGCCCCGCTCATCGGTCTCGGGCAGCAGCACGCAGAACTCTTCCCCCCCGTAACGGCAGACATACTCCGTGGCGCGGCATTGCGCGTGCAAAAACTTCGCGACGGCGCGCAGTACCGAGTCGCCCGCCGGGTGGCCATGCGTATCGTTGATTTTCTTGAAGAAATCGATGTCGAGCAGCACGCACGACAGGGGCAGTCCGTAGCGTACCGACCGCTTCCACTCGCGATCGAACAACTCGTAGAACGTGCGACGATTGATCGCCCCGGTGAGCGGATCTTCCTTCGAGCTGGCCCGCAGGAGGCGCTCCAGTTCCAGCATCCGCCGTGCCGCCGCGATGCGGGCCAACAGCTCGCCCGAACGAATCGGCTTCGACACGAAGTCGTCGGCCCCCGCGGCCAGCCCCGCGATCATGTCGTCGGAATGAGTCTTCGCTGTCAGCAACAGGACGTAGACATAGTGTGGCAGTTCGTCCTGGCGAAGTTGCCGGCTGAGTTCCAGCCCGTTCAACTCCGGCATGTCCCAGTCGCTGATCACGAGGTCGGGGCACGACTCGTGAATCATCTCGAGCGCCTCGCGGCCGTCCTGGGCCTCGCGCACTTCGTAGCCCGCGGTGGACAGCATTTGCGTGACGAGCCGAACGATCGCCGGGTCGTCGTCGACAACGAGGATCTGGAGAGGCTTGGGAGCCATAGATGCGGTCGCCGAGGGGTCTGGAACGTGGCGCCGGTCGGCCTGAGGCCACGACTGGCACGCACGTCGGTCGCTCCGCGCACAATCCGAGCGCAGAAAAACTTAGGTCAGCCTGGCCCCGGTTTCTCGGGGCAAAGCACTCGCTAAACATAGCTTGCACAAAGGTGCAAAGAGCCCTGCCCTCCCCCCCCGAAAAAACCTCGTGACGGACTAGGGGGTTGCCGTCGCATGGCTCCCCCGACAACCGCCATAAACAGCCCCTACGTTGGTTCCCCATCGAACGACTGCATGTCAACTGGCCGTTCTGTAACCATGGACCATCAGGAACACGGCTCGCCCTAAATCGGGGGCTGTCGTGCCGGTGGGTGTGCCTCTCTTCGTCTTGACCTCGTAGGGCGGTCTGCCAGAATCGGCTCAAGGAGAGAGCCGTTCCTCTCTCACGATCGATCGTGCGCTGGGCGAGGAAAATCGAGCATGCTGGACCTGATCGACCGCGTCTTGGGAAGCGACATCCCGTACATCACGTACGCCGTGCCCTTCTTCTTCATCTTGATCGGCATCGAGGTGCTCGCCGCGCGCTGGGAACAAAAGAAGGTCTATCGCCTGCACGATTCGATCAATGACCTGAGCTGCGGCGTGCTCCAGGTTGTCTCGGGGACGTTCTTCGGCACCGTGCTCCTGCTCTCGTACCAGTTGCTCTACGAGCACTGGGCGATCTTGTCGATCGCCGAGTGGAGCGGTGCGGCCAAGTGGGGCGCGGCAATTGCTTTGTTCCTTGGCGTCGACTGCTGCTACTACTGGTTCCACCGCGCCAGCCACGAAATGAACGCCCCCTGGGCGGCGCACGCGGTGCATCACCAGAGTGAGGAATACAACCTGGCGGTCGCTCTGCGGCAGGGCACGTTCCAGCCCTTCTTTTCCTGGGTGTTTTATCTGCCGCTGGCGATCATCGGATTCCCGACGCTGTGGTACGTGGCGATGTCGTCTTTCAACACGCTCTACCAGTTCTGGATCCACACGCGACTCATCAAAAGTCTCGGACCGCTCGAGTGGATCCTCAATACCCCGTCGCACCATCGCGTCCACCACGGCCGCAATTTGAAATACCTCGACAAGAACCATGCCGGCACGCTGATCATCTGGGATCGCCTGTTCGGCACGTTCCAGGCTGAAGAAGAAGAGCCGGTCTACGGCATCGTGCGGCCCCTCTCGAGCTGGAACCCCCTCTGGGCCAACGTGCATGAGTATGTCGAGCTCTGGGAGGTCGCCCGGCAGGCCCCTTACTTCACGGACAAGATCAAGATCTGGTTCAAGCCCCCCGGCTGGCAACCACGCGGTCTCCCCGAGCGTCCCCCGACGCCCGATATCTCGGCCGAGAGCGTGGTGAAATACCATACGCGGATTCCCGGCTGGCTGAATCTCTACGTCGTGCTGCAGTTTGTTCTGGCCACGGTGATGGCCGTCTCGGTGATGGCCTCGCGCGACGTACCGCGATGGCAATTGCTCTGGCCGACGGCGCTGGTGGTCGTCTCATTGCTGGCATTCGGCGCTGTCTTCGAGCGCAAGCCCTGGGCCTACCGGCTGGAACATGGACGCCTGCTCCTTTTCTCCGTGACACTTGCGCTGATGAACACGGCCAGTCCCTGGTTCATCGCGATCTCGACCGGGGCGTTGCTCTACCTGGTGGCCTCGATCGTGTGGTTGGCAGCTTTCCGCGACGTATTCCTGCCAGAGGAGCCTGTGGTAGTGGTCGAGCCGGCGTTTCCCAGCCTGACGGCACGCGACACGACCGCGGCGAGCAACTGATCGCGGAGCGCCCGTCGGCCGCCTGTCGATCGGCAATCTTTGCGCTTCTCGCGCGCCCGATTCGGCAGTTCGTGCGGGTGGGCGCGCGTCCTTCGCCGAGGACGCTCACTGCCAAAAATCGCTAGCACCGCGCAACAAATGCCCCGTCGTGCGGCGTTTGCGTCCTGGCCGTACGGCTTAACGATCGTTGCGGAACGCTCTTGGTACGCGAGTTGCAAACGGCAGGACGCGGTGAATTGCGCCCCGGCCCCACTTGCGGAGAGGATCGCCCCCTATGCGGATCGACACGTATCGCCCTGGACAATCCTCGGCGCTGGCGGCGTATGCCGAGCGCGAGGCGTCGCAACAGGTCGCCCTCTCGGCCGTCGAGGCTCTCGATCCGCACACGTCGGTAGCCAGCGGCACGACCCCGGCCTTTCGGCAGATCCTGGCCAGGCACGACGTCCGCAGCATTTCTCCCCGCGACTTCTCGGAGTTGGCGCAAAGCCTCTTCGAGGCGGGCGAGATCTCCGCGCAAGAACTGCAAGAGTTCGCGCAGATTCGCCTCGAAGCCGATCTGGCTGGCGCGCATCCCGACGAGGCGATCGACTTCGTCTCGCTGTTCGAGAAGAAGTATGCCGAGCAGCAGGAGAAGCTCGCCGAACTCGAAAAGCAGGCAGGACCCGCGGGCATCTCGAGCGCCGAACGAGAATCGTACCTGGCCACCACCAGGCGCCAGCTCGAATGGCTGGAGAAGCTGGCGGCCATCCACGAGGCCGGCCCCAGCGAATCGATCGACGCCTTGGTCTGAACGCGGCGGCCAGCGTGGCGCCAGCGACGGCAGAACCGGCCGACCGCTCCAATCGTTACCCACGGCACGTCTGGCGAGACCGGCTGTGAGACCAGGACCCGCTCGAAAGGTCTGCTATACTTCATCCCAAGTATGGTCCGCGTCGGTCTCCGCCGCACCGTTGAGACGAGCATCGATGAGTGACACGCTCGCGCACGATCCTATCTGGCAAGCGCGCCATGCCGCCAGGCTGGCACGGCTGCATCGCGAAGAAGCCGTCAATACCGTCACCCACGGACTCGGATGCCTGCTGAGTATCGTCGGTGTCGTGTGGCTCTTCGACGTCGTCTCCCAAACCGGCTCGCCGGCGCAAATCGTGGCTTGTGTCGTGTACGGGCTCGCGCTGGTCGCGGTCTACCTGGCCTCGGCCCTGTCGCACGCGTTCCATCAATCGCGCTGGCGACGCCTGTTTCGCATGATCGATCAGGCCTGCATCTTTCTCTTGATCGCGGGCACGTTCACTCCGCCGGCCGTAACCTACCTGAGTGCCGCCCACTGGTGGTGGCTGTTCGTGATCATGTGGGGCATTGCCCTGGCCGGATTCACGGCGAAGGCCTTCTTCGCGCACCGCGTCGACGCGGTCACCGCGCGGCTGCACCTGTTGATGGGCTGGATCCCCGTCGTCACGCTCAAACCGATGATCGCCTTCGCGCCACTGGGCATGCTGGCCTGGATGGTCGCCGGCGGCCTGTGCTACACCGTAGGCACGATCTTTTTACACCGCGACCACTACCCGTACTTTCACGGCGTGTGGCACGTGCTGGTGATCGCCGGCAGCGTCTGCCACTTCCTGGCGATCATGATCTACTGCACGGCGCCGTTCGCCTGACAGCCTACGGACGCACGTGCATCGCCTTGGCGGCCACGAACATCACGTTCAACGGATCGACCGTGGCCTCCCCTTCGATCACCACCACCTGATTCGGCTTCAGATCGAACAGCTCCCGGGCGTCGATCGGCACGACCTTGCCCTGCTCGTCCAGAAACTGCACG
The DNA here is from genome assembly GCA_019636335.1 of Pirellulales bacterium. NCBI lineage: Bacteria > Pseudomonadati > Planctomycetota > Planctomycetia > Pirellulales > Pirellulales bacterium. The sequence continues at coordinate 315,659 of JAHBXR010000001.1, read as the reverse complement.
ATGGCTTTCGACTCGGGTTGCGACGCCCGACGTTTACAGAAGGGGCAATTCGCCGGATCGTGCCCCCCGTCGCCGCCATGCGCCGCGTCGCCAAAGGCATCGGTCAGCGTGAAGGCCGCCTGTCCCTGGACGAAGGGCTCCTGGTCGCCGGCCGAAATCCGGCCCACGAGCACCACGGACGGTTTCTCGTCCAGCGTCTGACGCGCGTCGGCGAACGACGTCGCGCCGGCCGGCTCTTCTGTCCGCAGGTATTGAGTGCGTTTGGCCAGGACGGCCGAATCGACGCCACTACCGCAGCCGGTCAGGCCGAGCAGCACGGCAACCGACGATGCGGCCAGCAGCGCGCGACCCGATGGCATATTCGTCTGCGTGAACATCGAGCTCCTACCTTCCGCGAGTGATGCCCCTGCGATCGATTCTACGGCGTGGCCGGCTCGGCGGGCTTGGCCTCAGGGTGTTCGAGCTTCGCCAGGGCGGCGTCGACATCGGCCGAGACCTCGTCGTAGGCGACCCCTTCCTCACCGTGCAGCTTGCGATCGACCTTGTCGAACAGGTCGAAGAGCTTTTCGGAGTGCTCCTTGACCGAGGCGAGCACTTCGTCCGGATGCCCCGCTTTTTTCGCCAGTTCGGGCAGCTCCTCGAGAAGGTGGCCGACCTCGTGCAACGGCCCGTGCGCCGTGTCGGCGTCCTCCTTGGCAAAGGCGTCGCGGATCTTGTCGCGCATCTCGCCCAGTCCTTTCACCGCTTCGTCGTAGGTTTCGAAGTGGTGTTCTTCATGGTCGTGGTCGTGATCGCCGTGCGCGTCGGCAGTCGCGCCCGGTTGGGCCTTCGGCGCGCAACCAGCGACGAAGACCAGATATCCCAAGATCATCACGGCCAGACCAAGACGCGAAACAAGCATCGTGAACCTCTACCTTGTAGGATGATGGTGCATAAGTGAAAGCTTCAACAGCGGCCGATGGCTCGATTGTCCGGCATGTCCCGCCGCGTGACAACCTCAGATGCCCGCCCGCTGCGCGAGAGAGCGGAAGTCGCGGCCTACTCGACGCAGCTCGAGCAATGTCCCTTGTAGAGCACTTCGGTGACGTCGAGGATCTGGTGCGTGCGCTGGCGGCTGGCCGGAATCGCGGCGGGGGCGACATCGGTCAAGCAGCGCACCTCGCCACAGTCCACGCAGACGAAGTGGGGGTGATCTCCCTGAGCCGCCTCGCGATGGCGCCACTCAAAACGATAGACGTGATCCCCTACCTCGAGACGCCGCACCAGGCCGGCCTCGACCAGGTCGTTCAGATTGCGAAAGACCGTCGTCCGATCGATGCCCCGCGATTCGAGGCGGTTGGCCACGTCGGCGTGCGTGAGGGGCCCTTCCGCACCGCTGAGCAGCTTGCAGACGGCGATCCTGGCCGGCGTGGCGCGGAGGCCGATCTCGCGCAACACGGGACGCCAATCAGATTCTTTGCGTTTCGCCATGGGCGGCAGTACCTACGCCAGGACACTCGGCTGCTCTCATGCTAATGCCAAACAATTGCATTTGCAATTTTGCTGGCACTTCTCGCGAAGCCGAGACGAGTGGAGACGAAGGGGCTCGAACCCTCAACCCCCGGCTTGCAAAGCCGGTGCTCTCCCAATTGAGCTACGTCCCCGTCGAACGATCTTTCTGCACTGGGCCTACGCCGGGCGGGGCACAAGACGGCGACGATCCGCTCCATCGAGGTTCGCCAGGCACGTCCAGAGTCCGGGCGATCCTCTCTCCCGATGCCTGCAGCGTGGCGTCCGACCGTCCCTGGCCGCGGCTGGCACCGGCGGTCCAGCCTTTCAAATAGTCTCGTAGTGGGCGCAAGAAGATTCGAACTTCTGACCTCGTCCTTATCAGGGACGCGCTCTAACCAACTGAGCTATGCGCCCGACCGGCTCGCGGGAATCCGCCCCCTCGGGGTGGCGAGTTCCGCTCTGCCGTCGCTGGCTCAACCCCCTCGCACGAGCCTCGTTCGAAAGGGCTGAAACCACGTATTTTAGGGCCACACCGCGACCTGTCAAATGCTCCACCACGCGAGGTTGCGTCGCAAGGGGAAAATGCCCCGCACGAAGCGTCCAACCCCTGCGATCGGAGCCCCGACGCCAGCAGCAGGGCCTGCAAGTATAGATCACGCTCACCCGGCGGGGCGCGGCCCCACCGGCCGATCTTGACGCTCCGGCATCGAATCCCTACTCTCCGGCCCCGTCTTTCGCTCGCCGGCGCCCGTCCGTGGCTACCCATGCCACCGCCGCGCACCGTGCGCGTCCTTCGGCACACCGATCACCCGCCAGTTCAAGGAATGAACGATGGCTGACGCCGCAACTCCGACGAAGCAACAGGACACGCCTGAGCCGACTCCGGTTCCCCTGATCGATACGTCGCGCGAATATATCGGCCTTCGCGACGAGATCAATGCCGCCGTCCGCCGCGTGTTCGACTCGGGCCGCTTCGTTCTCGGTCCGGATTGCGGCGAGTTGGAAAAAGAAATCGCCGCCTACAGTCACGCCCGGCACGGTATCGCCAACGCCTCGGGGAGCGACGCCCTGCTGCTTGCCCTCATGGCGCTCGAGATCGGCCCCGGCGACGAGGTGCTCTGCCCCAGCTACACGTTCTTCGCCACGGCCAGCGCCATCTCGCGGCTGGGCGCCACGCCGGTCTTCGTCGACATCGAGCCCCTCCACTTCTGCCTCGACCCGACGAAGATCGAAGCCCACATCACGAGCGCTACCCGGGCGATCATTCCCGTCCATCTCTACGGCCAGTGCGCCTCCATGCCGGCGATCTGCACGATCGCCGCCCGGCACGGCCTTTCGGTGATCGAGGACTCCTGCCAGGCGATCGGCGCCGAATACGAGGGTCGCCGCACGGGGGCACTCGGCGACATGGCCGCCTTCAGCTTCTACCCGACGAAGAATCTTGGCGGTTGCGGCGACGGCGGCATGCTCGTCACCAATCGCGACGATCTCGCCAGACGGCTGCGGATCCTGCACGTCCACGGGATGGCCAAGCGCTACTACCACGAGGAGATCGGCATCAACAGCCGGCTCGACTCGATTCAGGCCGCCGTGCTGCGCGTGAAGCTGCAGCATCTCGAGACCTGGACCGCCCAGCGCCGCGCGAATGCCGAGCGCTACGCCGAGATGTTCGCGGCCTGGGGACTCGACCAGGTCCTCACGCTCCCCAGCGAGGCCCGCGGTCGGCGGCACGTCTGGAATCAGTACATCGTGCGCGTGCCCGATGGCAAACGCGACGCCCTGCGGGCCCACCTGACCGAACGCAAGATCGGCAGCGAGATCTACTATCCCGTGCCCTTGCACGAGCAGGAGTGCTTCGCCGATCTGGACTGTGATCCCTCGACGCTCGTCGAAAGCGAACGCGCGGCGCGCGAAACGTTGGCCCTGCCGATCTTCCCGGGCCTGCGTCCCGACGAACAGGAGACCGTGGTCCGGGCGATCGCCGCCTACTTCGGCCAATCGGCCCCATCGCCAGGCCAGGCCATGGGGGCGCCAAAATTTCTGCGCGTGCCGGCGGCCCGCGATGTCGACGCCCGGAGCTGATCGTGGCGCGGCGCCCAGGTTTATTCGTCAGGCATCTTCACGCGTTCGGCGCGGCCGCTCGGCTTGCAGATCAAGACCATGCCGAGCGCGATGCACATCAAGACGAGCGAATACTGGGTGACATAACTCTTTTCCTCGGGCACGGGGGGGCCTTTCGGCTCCTTCTTGGCCCAGGCCGTTTGTGGCGCGCCCAGCGTCACCAGCAGGCAAATCAAGGCCAGCCAGCGGCGGCTGCGTTCAAACCAGTTCGTCCGAGTTGCTCGCATGGTACCGTGCCTCATCGTGCAGTGGGCCAGTGGACTCTGACCGAGATTTCCGCCCCCTCATTCTAAACCATGTCCGCCGCAGTCGCCAATTCGCTCCCCGTGGTCGCCTGCGTGCCCCCTGCCTCGAGCAGCGTCGAGACCGGTTCGACCAGGCCACGAAAGACCCCCGTCGGCATCGCCAGCGTATCCCAGCGAGGTGAGATCGTCCGCGCATGACGCGCATAATGCTCGACCCGGATCGCCAGGAACCCGTACAGTCCGCCCCGAAAGTCGAACAGTTGCTCGCGCGGCAACGGAGAACGATCACCCACGACGTTGTAGGCGAAGACCAACAGGCCCGAAAACTCCGCGCCGAAGATCTGCTGCCAGCGGGCCAGACTCCACAGATCGTCGCGCGTCGACCAGTTCTTCCAATACTGGCGTCCTTCGCCCGAGGGAAAGCGGCGTCCCTTCACGTCGACCAGCCAGCGCTCTCCCTGCGGCGACGTAACGATGAAGTCGAGGCTTTTTAATGTTGCATCGCCGAGCGTGGTGCGACGAGCTTCATCCACCGCCACATAAGGAATGCCGCGCTCGCGCAAAAAGCCTTCGAAGGCGGCTTCGTAATGATTGTCGCGATTCGCCACGTGATTGCCCCCCCAGTGCGCGCGATCGATTCTATCCGGCCCCCTTCTCCGTGGCGAGCAACGTGCGCAGGGCCGCAATGAGGCTACCCACATCGGCATTGAGCGGCACCGATTGGCTCTCCCCCGTAGCGAGATCCTTCAACTGGCACTGCCCCTCGGCGAACTCATTGTCTCCCACGACAACCGCCGCGCGGAAGCCGCGTCGGTCGGCGTATTTCAATTGTTGCCCCAGTCGCTTCGCCTCGGGATAAAGCTCTACACCGATGCCCGCCGCACGCAGTTGTGCCGCCAGACGCAGATAATCCTCGAGGCGTGTCTCGACAAAGTAGGGAATGAAGACCGGGGCGGGCGTGGCCACCTTCTCGTGCATCCCCAGCTCTTCCATGGCGGCTAGCAGACGATCGAGCCCGAGCGAGGCCCCCACGCCCGGCAGATCGAGCTTCGTGTAGAGCCCCGCCAGATTGTCGTAGCGGCCCCCCGAACAGACGCTGCCGATCGTGGGGAGCGCGTCGAGAAAGGTCTCGAACACGGTGCCGGTGTAGTAATCGAGCCCCCGGGCAATCGCCACGTCGATCCCCAGTCGACTAGCCGGCACGCCGGCGGCGCGCGTCGCGCGTACCAAGGCCGCCAATTGCTCGACGCCCGCCTCGCCCCGCTCGCTACCTGCCACCAGCGGACCGAGCTGCTCGAGGATCGCTTCGTTGTCCCCTTCGATCGCGGCCAGACGCAGCACTTCCTTGGCCTGGGTCTCGGTCGTTCCGGCGGCGGCGACCATTTCGGCCGCCACCTTCTCGGCGCCGATCTTGGGCAGCTTGTCGAGCGAGCGGAGCACCGCCGCGGCGCGATCGGAGAGATCCAACCGGTCGAGCAATCCCCCCAGCACCTGGCGATTATTCACGTGGATCTGAAACCCCGTGAACCCCAGGGCGAGAAACAGATCGTGAATGACGAGCACCGTCTCGATGTCCGAGGCGATCGCCTTGGTGCCGATCGTGTCGAAGTCGCACTGCACGAACTCGCGATAACGGCCGCGCTGCGTATTCTCGCCGCGCCAGACCGGCGCGATGTGATAGCGTTTCAGCGGCGTGCCCAGCTCGCCGGCGTGCTGCGCGGCAAAACGCGCCAGCGGCACCGTCAGATCGAACCGCAGCGCCACCCAGCGGCCGCCGTGATCCTGGAATTTGTAAAGCTGCTTGTCGGTCTCTTCTCCCCCCTTCCCCGTCAGGATCTCGAGATACTCGAGCGCCGGGGTATCGATGGGGCTGAAACCGTACGAGCGGTAGACGCGACGTGCGGTCTCCATCAACCGCTCGCGAGGGATCATCGCCTCGGGCAGGTAGTCGCGGAATCCTTTGAGCGTGCGCGGTTCGATCATCGCGACCGGTTTACCTCAACCGAGGATCGGAAGGAGCGCTGGCCGCGGCGTGCGGAAGCTGCCTCCCTCGGGCGGACCCAGTACCGACTCGGCATACTCGTAGACCTGCTCGGCCGTCTCGAAGTAGCGGTCGTAGACCCAGTCATCCTCGTATTCGCAGTTGTCGGTGGTGTATTCGCGGCAGACCTGGGGGCGAGTCTCGTAGATGCCGCAGAGATTGTCCGGCCGCAAATGCTTGCAGACCGTGTGGACCAGGATGTACCAGGTGCCATCCTCGGTGAAGCAGCACGCCTTGTCGTGCAGCAGGAACCAACGGAGAAAATCGAAATCCTCCCAGGTCGTCGGCTCCTCAAGCGGTAGGGCGAAGTAACGGCAGCATTTGGCCGTGCAGTATTCGCACAGTACGGCGCCGGCGGGGATCTCCTCGCGGCGGAGCTTGGGTCGCGTCGCAGTCGCCATCGGGCGATCTCCTCGTGCTTGCCTGGCCTCGGGCGGACGTCGTTTCGTCACATCGGCCGATCCGATCCTGTGGCCGGGCTGTAGGTTAGCAAACCCCCCTTAGACTGACCAGCGGCCGGCGGGCGAACTTGAATTGTCGGGCGCGGCCTGCCACGTTATGCTGGCGACGGCGGCGACGAGAACAGCTACCGCCGTACCCACTTTACGGAGCGCTGCGGAATGGATTCCACGCGACTCGCCTCGATCGAGCCCCACAACCAGCGCGACACCTCGTGCCACCTGCGCTACGACGCGCCGCACGCCCGGCGCGAGCGTCCCTGGTTCTGGCAGCTCATCCGTCGCGAGCCCCCCGACTCGAACGACGAGAATGCCGCGCGGCGTTAGCCCTCTCGGCGGCGATCTCCCTCGTTCGCCCAACGGGCAAAATCCTCTGGACGATCCACGTCGAGCAGGATCTCGGATGACGGCAATTCGAGCTCGCGCACCACGTGCCGCGCGACGAGCATATGGATCCCTTCGTCCTGCCCCAACTCAGACACTTCCTGGGCCAGCGGCCACGGAAAGAGTACCGGATGCCCCCGTTTTCCCTGGTGCGTGGGGACGATGATCGCGGCGTCTGCCGCGCGATGGGCGGCCAGCACCGCGTCGATCACTCCCGGTGAAAGGGCCGGCATGTCGGCCGGCGCCAACAGCCAGACATCTCCCGGCGCGGGCTGATAGAGATCGTCCACATAGCCCAATGCCTGGGCGACCGAGTCTTTCATCTCTGGCGGTGGCGCGGCCGGCCGTACGACCTCGGCCCCCGCGCGGCGGCAGCGCTGCGCCAGCTCATCGTCTTCCGGATGTACCACCACGACCACGCGATCGATCTGGCTCTCTCGCCAGGCCGCGAGAACATACTCGATCAGCGGTCGCCCCTCGCGCTCGAGCAGTAGCTTGGGTTGCCCCATGCGCCGGCTGCGTCCGGCCGCCGGCACAATGGCAAAGCTCTGCATGGGAGTAGAAAATCCCGCGGAGCGCTCGTTCACAGTGTTTCGCCCACGGCGATCGGGGCGGGCCGCCCCGGCACCTCTCCCTGCCGATTGCGGTAGGCAATCAGCTCGGCCAGGATGCTCACGGCGATCTCCGGCACCGTCTGCGAGCCGATATCGATGCCGACCGGGGCGAAGACCTTGGCCAGTGCCTCGGGTGAGACCCCGGCCGCGAGCAGGTCGTCGAAGATTAGCTTGATCTTTCGCTTGCTGCCGATCATGCCGACGTAACGCGCGCCGCGCTCGGCCAGGTGAAACAAGGCCTCTTCGTCATGATTGTGGCCGCGCGTCACGATCAAGGCATAAGTATCGCTCGTGATGTCGATGTCGCGCAGCACGCGGCCAATGGGCCCTGCAATACGGCGCACGGCCCGCGGAAAACGCTCGGCCGTGATATACTCCTCGCGATCGTCGAGCACCCAAACGTCGAAATCCAAATCCACCGCTAATTGCCCCACGGCGTGGCCAATGTGCCCCCCGCCGACGATCAACAACCGGCAGCGCGACAACGTCGGTAGATAGGCAATGCCCTGCACGGCGCTCGGCTGCGGACGATCGGCGACCTCGCCCAATTGCTCGCGCAGCCGCACGAGCGCCGTGTGGTCTGCCTGCGCGGCATGGCGATGGGCGGCCAGTCGGCCCGACGCATTGAACAGATAGGCGGCCGGCACGGGCAAACCACTCTTTTCCCGGTCGAAGACGATGCATTCGGTGAGGCCCTCGGTCCGCTGCAGCAGTTGATCGAGCGTCGCGAAATAGTCCCCCAGGTCGGCCGCCACTCGGATCGGCTCGACCAAGATCCGCATGCGCCCGCCACAGATCAGGCCGTCGTCCCAGCCGTAGTCGTCGTCGAGTTGGAAGGAGAGCACCTCGGCGGGCCCCTCGTCCAGGATCTTCAATGCCCGACGCTTGACCTCGGCCTCGACACAGCCTCCCCCCAGGGTGCCGGCCTGCGAACCATCGGGAAAGACGAGCATGGCGGCCCCGGCCTTCTGCGGCGTGGAGCCCCGTGTCTCGACGAGGCGGCAATAGGCGACTTCGTCCCCCGCTTCCACGGTCGTCAGTAGCTGGCGGATCAGGTCGCGCATGGAAGGGCCATTGAGTGAACGAGGCGGGCAAGGACGATTCCACTGTATCTCCACGTCTTCCAGCGCACCAGTGGCAGGCGGATCGTGGCACGCTCGCCAAACGTCGTATTCGGCAGCGAGCGACGCACTGTTTGGTCTGCGACGATCCGTGGACTAGAATGCCGCGATTCCCGGCCGCGCGTGGTCGATTTTGGAACGAGTTTTGAGGAGAGTTGCCGCATGTGGCGTAAGCAGATTGCCGTGCGCAAGAGTTTCGAGGTGCTGGCCGCCGAGATGGCGGGCGAACACCGCTTGAAGCGCGTCCTGGGACCGATCTCGCTCACTTCGCTCGGCGTGGGGGCCATCATCGGAGCGGGCATCTTCGTCGTCACCGGGCGTGCTGCCGCACTCGACGCCGGTCCCGCCATCATCATCTCCTACATGGTCGCGGCGCTTGGTTGCGCCTTTGCCGCGCTGTGCTACGCCGAGTTTGCCGCCATGGCCCCCGTGGCCGGCAGCGCCTACACCTACGCCTACGCCACGCTCGGCGAGCTCTTCGCCTGGATCATCGGTTGGGATCTGATCCTCGAGTACGCCATGAGCTGTGCCGTGGTCGCTTCGGCCTGGACGGGATATCTCAACGAATTGCTGGCCGCTGCCGGGCTGCCCAGGCTACCGGCACAGTTATGTACCGATCCGCTCACCAAAATACCTGGCACCGAGACGTACGGCCTGCTGAATCTGCCCGCGGCGATCATCGTGCTCATCGTCACCACCGTGCTGGTCGTGGGCATCCGCGAGAGCGCCACGACGAACGCCGTGATGGTCGTCGTCAAGCTGGCCGTGGTGCTCTTCGTCATTGCCCTGGGTGTCTGGTACGTGCAGAGTTCGAACTGGACCGGTATCCCGGTCACGGAACGCGTGGTTTCAGAGCAAGAAGGTTCGAAGTGGGGTATCCTGGGGCTGGTCGGTGTCGACCGTTTGCTGCAGCCGCTCGACGACTCGGTCCGCTCCCCCTTCGCCCCCTACGGCTTCTCGGGGATCATGGTCGGCGCGGCCATCGTCTTCTTCGCGTTCATCGGCTTCGACTCCGTTTCCACGCATGCGGAAGAAGCCCGCAATCCGCAGCGCGACGTGCCGATCGCGATTATTGTTTCTCTCATCGGCTGCACCATCCTCTACGTGGCGGTGGCGGCCGTCATCACGGGCATGGTCCCTTATCCCAAAATAGATCTGCACGCGCCGATTGCCGACGCCTTTGGCCGTGTGGCGCGCGAGAACCAAAGCGTCCTCCTGCGCGGAGCCACTTTCTTCATCGCCTTGGGAGCGCTGGCCGGCATGTCGAGCGTCATGCTGGTGACCTTCCTCAGCCAGGCACGCGTCTTCATGGCCATGTCGCGCGACGGGCTGCTCCCGCAGGTCTTCGGCCAGATCCATCCGCGCTTCGCCACGCCCCACCTGGCGACGATGCTCACCGGCGCGTGCATCTCCGTGACCGCCGCCTTTACGAACATCGTGATGCTGGGAGAAATGGTAAACATCGGCACCCTGCTGGCCTTCGTGGCTGTCTGTGCCTCGGTGTTGATCCTCCGCCGCACGCGCCCCGACGTGCCACGGCCGTTCCGCTGTCCGGCGCTTTACGTCGTCGCGCCGATGGGCATCGTCGTCAACCTGATCATGATGCTCTTCCTCCCCTTGGATACCTGGATCCGGCTGGCCGTCTGGCTGGTGATCGGCCTCGTCATCTATTTTCTCTACAGCCGCTGGCACAGCGTGATGGGCCAGGCGCTGTGGAAGGAATACGCCACCCAGGGCTTCTCCCCAACCGACGCGCCGCTGAAGAAAGACTGACGAGCGTGCCGATCGAGCAACTGCTCGAGACAAGACACAACAACTGAAACAACCCCGAAGTCGCAAGATGGCCGGTGTCGCGCAGCGACAAGAGGACAAGTGAGATCCCACCATCTCACCTCCACCCCAAGCACAACTGCTATGTAACCACTCCGCGCGAGCTCTGGAAACGGAAGGTACTCTACTCGGGCAGCGGTTTGCCCTTCGTCTCGGGGCAGAACCAGATCAACACCAGACCTACGAGATAGATGAGCGAGATGGTCGCACCGGCGCGGGCATAGTCCTCGTCGAACCACTGCACGAGCTGCCCCATGGCCAGCACGCCGGCCGCCGCCAGGATGCGGCCAAAGTTGAAGCTGAACCCCTGCCCCGTCGCCCGCACCGCCGTGCGAAACAGCTCGGGCAGGTAGAACGGCAGCCAGCCGTAAAATGACGCCGTGCAGAGTCCCACCAGGAACACCAGTGCGAGGAACGTCGGCCCATATTCGTGCTCTCCCAAAAAGAGCAACATGGCCGAGCCGAGCGACGCCAGGCAGAGGAGCGAGTAGGACACCCGCCGCCCGAGCTTATCGCCGAGCCAGGCAGCGAGCATCGTCCCGATAATCGCACCGCTGGCCGAGGCGATGCCCGAATAGGCCTTGGCCGTGGGGTTCGTTCCCCCCGTCAGTTGATCGGCCCAGAGCGTGATCCATTGCGTGGCGCCCCACGTGCCCACCAGGGCAATGCCGCCGACTCCCGCCCCCATGAACATGTGCGTGATCGTGCCGCGTACTTCGCTTGCGGCCGATGACCCCGCGGCACTACCGGCACGCTGCAGATAACGCGTGACGGGATAGGCGTAACCCACGATGGCAATCACCAGTCCCACGAGCGAGACGGCCGCTCGCAACGCCAGGCTATGGGCCAGCGTGCCGCCGAAGAGGCTGGTCTCGTCCACGGTCCAGACGTAGATCATCGCGCAAGGGCCGATCGCCCCGATGAGCACCGCCACGAGATCGGCCGCCGCCCAGTGACTCGTCGAGCCACGCTCGTGCTCCTGCTGCCAGCGCTCCGATTCCGGCACGAAGATGCGAATGAACAGCGTCAGCAGCGCCGGCACGGCCCCCATCATGAGCATGATCCGCCAGCCCGAGTTGCGCACGAGCCAATCGACGGTCTCGGCCGAGAACATCGCGCCCAGCAGGTCGGAGAGCATGCCCAGCACCGCCGTCAGGCCCAACCCCACGGTGGCGATCAGCAAGAAACCGACGTTCGACGCCGCGCCGATCAAGCCGGCCAGAAACGAGCGCGAGCGATTGGGCCAGACCTCCATCACGAGCGCGACCCCCAGCGACCACTCGCCCCCCATCCCCAACGCCGAGATAAAGCGAAACGCCGCGATCTGCTCGGCACTGCCGGCGATGCCGCAGATGCCGGTGAAAATGGCGTACGTGAAGACACTCAACATCATGGCCCGCACGCGCCCCAGGCGGTCCCCCAGCCAGCCGAAGAGGACGCCTCCCGTGGCCGCGCCGACAAGGAAACCTGCCGAGATGGCCGAGTTCCAACGGGCAATGACGCCATCGTCCACGGCCCCCAGCAGATCGATGAGCGCCGGCCGGGCGACGAGCGGGAAGAGTCCCATTTCGAGCCCGTCGAACATCCAACCCAACAGCGCCGCGGCGAGCACCAGGTAATGCCCGACGCCGATCCGAGCATCCTGTGCCACGGGGGTGATCGCTGCTGCCAGGGCATCGCGAGCGACCTGCTCGCGCGAGGTGGAATGCGACATGCGATGAACCTTATTCCACGGTGGCGGGAGGCGCGCCGTCGAAGACACGCTCTAGTATTTCCTCGGCCGGCGGACGCGTGAGCAGACTCACCACCACCCCCGCGACGAGCGACACGAGCAAACCCCAGACCACCGGATCGACCCCCGCCAGATAATAGGGACGAAACGAGGTCTGCGGTCCGATCATCGGATCGGCGGCCAGCACCTCGAGCTCGGGCCACAGTCCGGCCAACTTCGGTCCGCCGATGCCCAGCACGAACAAAACCAGCACCGTGCCCGCTCCGGAGAGCATCGCCGACAGTACGCCGGCCAGCGTCGCCCGGCGCCAGAAGGCGATCATCAAGGCCGGCACGGCAAACGTGGCGGCTTGCCCGGTGCCACTGAACACGACGATCGCCTGCAGGTATTGCACGGGCTGGATGTTCGCCAGCACGGCAATGCCACCGACGACCACCATCGCCAGGTAGGTCAGCCGCTTGATCTCTCCTTCGTTCGCCGCACGATCGATAAACCGTTGATAGACGTCGCGCACGAGCCCCGAGGCGATCACCACCAGATACGAGCTCACCGTGGCCATCACCGCGCCAAAGGGCGCGGCCAGGATCAGGCCGGCGATGAACGAGCCACCGAACCAATCGCGCGTGGTGGCCAGCGCCAACCGGGGAATGATCTCGTCCGAGGCGGCGATGTTCGGCATCAACGCCCGCCCCGAGACGCACACGCACATCAACCCCAGGTAGATGACGATGTTGTACGCGCCCAGGAGCACGATCGAACGGCGCAGCGTCTGGCTGTTGCTGCACGCCATGACGCGCACCAGGCTCGAGGGGGAGCCGACCCCGGCGAAGACCCACAGGAAAAAGAACGAGAAGGCCAGCCCCAAGGGGAGAAACTGCCGCTCGTCGCTCGAGAAGCCTGGCCCAAAAGCAAAGCCAGGCCCGGTCGCCTCCACCGCGCTGCGCGTGGCCTGCTCGAGTCCTCCCACCAGCGGCAGCGCGAGCATGAGGAGCAGCACGACCCCCACGAACATCAGGATGCTTTGGAATAAATCGGTCCACACCGAGGCCAGGAAGCCTCCCATCATCGTGTAGCCGACCACCGTCAAGGCGAACACGCCCAGGCCGAAGTAATACGCGCGGTCGACGCCGCCGGGAGTATCCTCGGCCAGCGACAGCGCCCCCGTGCCGGGCAGAGAGAGCTTCATCACGATCGCGCCGGCCTTGAACTGGGCAATCATCATGAACGTGAGAAAGAACATGATCAGCAGCGAGGCGACCAATCCCACGCCCGCGCTGCCGAAGCGCTCGCGAAACAGGTCGGGCACGGTCACCGCGCCCGTGCGGCGCGAGAGCTGCGCCATGCGTTTGCCGAGCACGGCGAAGCCCGAGATCGGCACGACCATATAGGCGGCAATCCAGAGCGCCACGATCCAGCCGTGCGTGTAGACGAGCGACGGAAAGCCCATGAACGTGCCGCCGCTTTGCACGGTGGCCGTGAGTGCCATGGCCCAGGCCCCCAGCCCGCGGTTGCCGAGAAAGTATCCGCGGACGAACGATCCCTTCCGCACGGCCCGCTGCGCGGCCGCCCCCAGCCAGACCGAGGCCACGATCACGGCCAAGAGCGCCGCGGCGGTACCGAGCCCAGGTTCGTAGGGAGCGTTGTTCACGGCTGCCCCTCGCCGAACTCGTCGGCCCACTCGTCGCCGACATCCTCGCCGAACGGCTCGTCGGTCATGTAGCACATGGCGAAGACGCTCGACACGACGAACGCCGCGATCCAGGGCACGACAATACCCCAGAAGACCCAGTCCGGAAAGCCAAGCACGAAGGTCAGATCGTCGATCGAGCGGTCATAGCCGAACGCGAGGCAATAGCCGACCGAATAGCACATCGTGATGACGTAGATCACGCCCGTGATGATCGCCTCGCGCCGGGCACTGGCGAGCAACGGATCGTGAAAGCGTGCGGTCATCGGAGAGGCGCCTCGAGGGAGGTAGGACGGGCAATCACTCGGGCAGCGGCTGGCCACGCGTTTCCGGCGCAAAGGGGAGCGCCAACAATCCCAACAGGAAGACGGCACACATCGTGACGCCGGCGGCACGCATGGGCTCGGGGTCGCCGGCAAACACGCGCCCCGTCAGCAGCCCGAGCGCCGAAGGCCCGATCGCCGCCACGAATCGCCCCACGTTGTAACAGAACGACGTGCCCGTGCTGCGCAGCCGTGTGGGAAACAACTCGGGAAAGTAGATGGCAAAGCCCCCGAATAACGACAACTGGCAGAAGCCCATCAGCGGGATCATCCAGAATACCTCGCTGAACTGGTCGAGATTCCAGAAGACGAAGGCCGTGCTCGCCATCGCCGCCAGGTACGACAAGGCAAACGTGGGACGTCGCCCGATGCGATGCGTAATGACACTAAAGGCGTAGATCCCCAGGAAGCCGCCGATGTTCTGCATCACCGACGTGATGCCAATCCAGAACGAAAGTTTTCCCTCGATGGCGGCGCCCGTCAGCCCCTCGGCCTCGAAGCGCTTGCGAAACACGGACTGCAGCAGATCGAAGCTGAAGAAGCCGATGCCCCACAAGCCCACGACGCCTGAGAAGGCCAGCACCAACCCCACGAGTGCATTCTTGCGCCACCGTGGATCGCTAAATAATTCGGCAAACGACCCGAGGTGCTTGCGCGTGGCCGCGTCACTCGCCATCGCGGTCCAACGCTCCGGCTCTTTCAGCCGGCGGCGGATGACTATCGCCAACAGCGCCGGCACCGTACCGATCACGAACATGATGCGCCAGGCGCTACCGATCGCGCCCATCTCGGCCAAACGGCCCAGTGCCATCGTGATCAACGCCGCCGACACGTTGCCGACTGCCGACAGGGCCTGTAACAATCCCAAGGCATGGGGGCGCGCACGGTCAGGCATCACCTCGGCCACCAGCGCTACGCCGACGGCAAACTCGCCACCGACGCCGAGACCGGTCAGAAAGCGGAAGAAACCAAAGCTCCACGTGTCCCACGCCAGCGCGCTCAGGCCCGTGCATAGCGAATAGATCAGGATGGTCCACATCATGGTCTTCGCGCGACCGATGCGGTCGCCGAGGATGCCAAAGATGATGCCCCCCGAGGCCCAACCGATCAGAAAGATCGACGTCGCATACCCGCCATGCTGCGCCACAAGCTCCTTCGGCGGCGCAACGCCCGGCTCGGGGGCCAGCAACTCGCGCATCGCGGGAACTCGGGCCAGATTGAAAAGCTGCTGGTCCATCGTGTCGAAGAGCCACCCCAAGGCGGCCACGATCAGCACGAACCAGTGATAGCGTGTCAGCTCCCGGTACCAACGATACGGCTTCTGTTCCATGTCGGGATCCAGCGGTGCGCAGCAAACGGGGATGGCGGACGAGCCGCCCCGGCGAGAGTCCAAGTGATAACCAGCCCACGCGGGCGATACAAGCGCGCAGGCAGTTCACAACCCGATTTTCTGACGTCGAGCACGCACGCGATGCGTCATAAGTGGCACAGACTGTCAGCCTGTGCGGCCTCGCGGTAAGCTTTGCCCTGGCCGCGTGATCCTCGCGCCACGTCGATCGAGTCCGCTCCTCGTGTCCGAAAGGTCAACCGAATTGCCCCAAGTTGTCGTCCG